>JBBQRC010000262.1:0-6940 GCA_038215215.1 Pirellulales bacterium | reverse complement strand
CGACAAACCACTATTTGGCTACATTGGACTGCGCAGATACAATGCGAGCACGATTGGAATTCGCGGCAGGTTAATTGATATGTCCTCGGGCCGCGAACTCCTTTCGCCAGCCATGCTTTCAAATCCGCTTTATGGGAAATTTTAAACCCATAGATCCGGTTATTGGCGATTCGCAGGACCATCGCGTTTAAGTTCTCACTGCAATTTTTGCCCACATGCGTTTTTGATGCAGCAGCACATTTCGCACGTTGGCTTGGTAGCATTGGCGGCAGGTTGGATAGCTGGGATTGAGGCGAAGTAAATAGGGCTGGCGAAATCTGGTGCGTGAGAGCAAACTTGTCGCTCGGTTCCTATTTACCGTCGCGACCGAGGTTGCTGAATGACTTCCAGCGGGCAATGACCCGGATAGATTTTTAGAATTCTCATCAGGAGCTAACGAGTGCAAGTCAACGTTTCTGCACGGCATGGATCAATCAATAGCCACGATCAACAAGTTATTCGCGAAAAAGCGGAGAAGGTTCGACGCCTGTTCGATCGCGTTAGCGCCGTCTCAGTGACAGTCGATTTTCAGCATAAGGACAATCCGAATGTGGAAATCAACGTTTCTGCTGAACATGCGCCTGAGTTTGTTGCTTCCGCAACGACCAGCACGGTGATCAGCGCGCTCGATGCTGCCATCCAAAAAGTCGAGCAGCAGTTGCGAAAGTACAAAGAAAAGCACACCGACCATAAGGCCGCTGGGGTCAAACACATTCCTCCTGTCGATTCCGAAGAAGAGTAATTCGGGAGGTCCTGAGAAAGGCAAAGTTATGAAGTTTTCAGATTTCGTGAGCGTCAAAGCCATTCGAGCTGATCTCAGTTCGGTGGACAAAGCTAGCGTCGTATCAGAATTGGTAGAATCGCTCTTCGACGCCGGCGACATAAGTGCTGGTGACAAGGCCGATATTATCAAGGCGATCTTGAAGCGCGAAGAACTGGGTAGCACTGGTATCGGGCGCGGCATTGCCGTCCCTCACACCAAGCATCCCAGCGTCGAAAAACTAGTGGGCACGGTAGGCGTAAGCACCGAAGGTGTAGAATTCGAAAGTTTGGACGGGGAGAAAGTGCAATTGTTCTTTCTGCTCGTTTCGCCTCCCGATCGCCCTGGTGACCACTTGCGTGCACTCGAAAATATTTCGCGGCAGTTACGTGACGAGACCTTTTGCCGATTCCTCAAGCAGAGCAAATCGGCCGAAGACATCGCGCAGTTGCTCCAGGAGGCGGACAACAACCAATTCGTTTCCTAAGGCGCTGCAGCTCTAGGGAATAACGCACCAGGAAATTCGAGAACGGAATGTCCGTAACGACACTTCAGCGACACGTCACAGTCATCAATCAGCAGGGCTTGCACTTTCGCCCCGCCGATTTGCTGGTGCGCGCCGCCAATCGTTTTCAGTCACAGATTGAGATCGAGAAGGACGGTCAGTCGGTGGACTGTCGGAGTATTATGGGGATTTTGACCCTTGGGGCCGCACAAGGTGTACAGCTCTGTTTGCGTGCCACGGGCGTAGATGCTGCCGAAGCATTAAACAGCTTGGTTGAATTGTTCGACCAAGGATTTAACGAGTCTGACTCGGAAGTGTCGTCAACTGAAAATTAGTTGCGTGCAAACGCGATCGAATTGACCGTAGATATTGAACTAAGAGATACCGATTCACTGGTCTGGTGGCATGGGGAAGTCCCTGCCGCTTGGGAACCGCGAATCCACCTATAGCAACTTGAGTAGAACGAGTCCCTCGAATACACCTCCAGTTCGGGCTCGAAAGACTATGTTGCGTTTACCCTGTCACATTTATACACACATGATCACAGTGCATCCCACTACGCCCCATTTTGAACTTGTCAACACGCGGCTCTACGCCGCCACGTCGATCAGTAGCGATAGGTGTGGCGATACACTGCTAGTAGTCCCCTTATGCTTGAACTGCAAGGCATCGCGGTCTCGCCAGGAGTTGCCATCGGAAAGGTTTTGATCCTTGACCAAGAAGGTTATCGGATCACTCGCTCTCAGATAGATTCCTCAGACCGAAAGAATGAAGCACAACGATTGCAACAAGCGATCGACGAAGCTTCGTCGCGCCTCGAAGACCAGCGCCAGCGATCGGCTGAAAAGCTGGGTAAAAAAATTGGCGCGATCTTCTCCGCCCACCAGCAAATGCTGCTCGACCCAAGCCTCCATAACGAGTGGCTGAGGCTGATCGAAGACGAATGCTACAGTGCGGAGTATGCAATTTCGACCGTCTTGAATCGCTACGCTCAAGCCTTCCGAAACATGGGTTCGGGAATGATGAGCGAACGCGCCTCTGACATTCGCGATGTTGAACGGACGCTGCTTGAGTCCCTTGGTGGCCACCCGATCCAAGATTGCGTCGTTGGTGAGCAATCGGTTTTGGCCAGCCACGATCTGACTCCCAGCGAGACCGCTAAGCTCGATCGCGAAAAGATTCTCGGATTTTGTACCGAAGTAGGCGGCCCAGGAGGGCATACCGCTATCGTCGCTCGCGGTCTGGAAATCCCCGCAGTTGTCGGCCTTGGCCAGTTTATGCATCGCATCGAAAGCGCGGCCGAAATTATCGTCGACGGCTTCCGCGGACGCGTGATCCTGCAGCCCACCCCCGATATGCTCGCCCGCTATCGCGAACGCATCAAGGTCCGCGACAGTCGCGTCACCAAGCTCAGCGAACTTCGCGATCTACCTGCCGTCACCAAAGACGGAACACACATCCACTTGATGGCCAATATCGAATTTCCCAACGAAGTGGAGGCATGTTTGGCCCGCGGTGCTGAGGGGGTTGGCCTGTATCGCACCGAGTTCCTCTATCTGGGCTCCGCCACCGAGCCGACGGAACAAGAGCATTTTGATGCCTACCATTATGTGGTGAGCACCATGGGCGGTCGACCGATCATCATGCGCACGCTCGACCTGGGCGCCGACAAAATGGGGCAGTCACCCAATTTTGAACGCGAAAACAACCCGTTCCTCGGACTCCGCAGCATCCGACTCTCTCTGCGCAACCCGCAAATGTTCCGAACACAGCTCCGCGCTATGCTGCGAGCGGCGACGGGGGGCGTGTTGCGCGTGATGTTCCCCATGATCACCACGCTGCATGAGCTCCGTACAGCCCGCATGGTGCTGCGCCAAGTCATCGACGACCTGCAAGAAGATGGCATCCCAGTTCCCGAAAAAACGCTGGTGGGCATGATGGTCGAAGTCCCTGCTGCCGTGTTAATGCTTGATCACCTGCTGCCCGAGGTCGACTTTATCAGCATCGGTACCAACGATTTGATTCAGTACACGCTGGCCGTCGACCGCACCAACGAATACGTGGCAGATCTCTATACCGGTCTCGATCCGGCCGTCCTGCGATTGATCAAAATGTCGGTCGACAAGGCCATTGAATACGGTGTAGCTGTCAGCGTCTGCGGTGAAATGAGTTCCACGCCGATGTGTGCGCTGCTGTTAGTTGGCTTTGGTGTGCGCACCTTGTCCGCTCCACCAGCCGCCCTGCCCCAAGTCAAGCAAGCGCTCCGGAGCGTGTCGCTGACAGATTGTCAGGCTATGGCCAAGCGAGCTATGGAATTCGGTACCGCCCGCGAAGTCGACGCGTACCTGCAGGCACGCTTCGCCGAGCTGCTGCCGGAAATGGCACTGGGAGCTTAAAAGTATGGAAACCATTGAGGTTAGCAAGACCCGACTGCGAATTCGCTTTACCAAGGCGGGCGATCTGCGTTGGATCAGCCATCGCGATTTGGCCCGAGTTTGGGAACGGCTGCTGCGCCGCGCAGGCTTGCAGTTAGCGTTCAGCGAAGGTTTCCATCCCAAACCAAAAATTAGCTTCCCCACAGCCTTGGCTTTGGGAATCGAAGCGTTGGACGAAGTTGTTGAGTTGGAGATTGTTGGCGAATTTGACCTGGCCGCCATTCAATCCAGTATCGTTACGCAGTTGCCAGAAGGTATGGAATTGTTGGAGTTACAGCCGCTGCAAGCGGGCATCGGTAAGGCGCGCTTCATCGCGGCCACCTACCGTGCACAGTTGCCCCCCGAGTTGATCGAGGCGGCGACCTTGGCAGCGGACGAGTTACGACGGCGTGGGACAATCGAAATCAAGCGCGAAGAGAAGACGATTGTTTGTAGTACGCAGGACCCGAATTTCGACGTTCGGGTCAACGATGGTTATCTCATTTTTTCACTGCCCGCAATCGCGCAGGGCTCCATTAGGCCTTCCGAACTGCTCATTTGCTTGGGATTATCTCATTTGCTGGAAGACGGGACACTACTGCAACGCACGGCGGTGCTGCTGGGCGAGCCGCGAACATCCGCCGCTGCAGACAGTAATCCTTCCCGGTCTGTGCAAACTCCCTCCGAAGCGACAGTCGAAGGCGAATCTTTTTAGTGTCAGGATAGACTAAACAATGCGCAAAGAAATGTTGATCAACGTGTCGCAGCCCGAGGAGTGCCGGATAGCCATCCTCGAAGACGGTTCGCTCGAAGAGCTTTACACCGAGCGAGCCAGCCAAAATAATTACGCCGGCAACATCTACAAAGGGCGAATCGTCAATCTCGAGCCCAGTATTCAGGCCGCGTTTGTCGATTTTGGAGTCGGTCGCAACGGCTTTCTGCACATCAGCGATGTGGAAGCTCAATACTTCCGGCAAGCCGGTTACGATCCCGCCGAAATTATGGACGATGGACCCAACGCGGATATCGATGACGGCGAAGACAGCGAAGATGATGAAGAGGGAGGGACCGACCAGCCGCGACGACGTCCGGCCGGTAGCGGCGGTCGCCATCGCTCCAGCAATCGACCACGCTTTAAACCACCGATTCAAGAAATCTTCCGCCGCGGCGACGAAGTACTCGTACAAGTCATCAAAGAGGGAATCGGTTCCAAGGGCCCCACGCTGTCAACGTACATTAGCATCCCCGGACGCTATCTGGTGCTCATGCCCGCGCTCGGTCGGGTCGGCGTCAGCCGCAAGATCGAAGACGAGCAGCAGCGCCGCATCCTCCGCCAAACCTTGCTGGAACTCAATCCACCCAAGGGGCTCGGCTTTATCGTCCGCACCGCCGGCCAAGAGCGTTCGCGCCGCGAACTCTCCCGCGATATGGCTTACCTCTTGCGACTCTGGAAAGTCCTGGTCAAACGCGTTAAGAATACTCCGTCGCCCGTAGGTATCTACGAGGAAAGCGACATGATTATTCGCACGATCCGCGATATTTTCAGCGAAGACATCGATACCATTCTCGTCGATGACAAAGACGCGTTCGAACGGGCCAAAGAGTTTTTACAGTTGGTGATGCCGCGCTACGTCAGTCGATTGAAGCTGTACGACAGTCGCGAACCGCTGTTTTACAAATACAATCTTGAACGAGAAATCGCCCGCATCCAACAACGTGTTGTGCCACTCAAAGGAGGCGGATCGATCGTCATCGACTCGACCGAAGCCCTAGTGGCCATCGACGTTAACAGCGGTAATTTTCGCTCGGATGGCTCCGCCGAAGACAACGCATTCCAGCTTAATATGTCCGCTTCAAAAGAAATCGCGCGCCAATTGCGACTGCGCGATTTGGGCGGCGTGATTGTCAACGACTTCATTGACATGCGCCGCGAAACCTATCGCCGCAAAGTGGAACGCTCGCTCCGCGATGCGATGCGTCGCGATCGTGCTCGTACCAAGATCCTCCGCACCAGCCCCTTCGGCTTGATCGAAATGACGCGGCAACGTATTCGGCCAAGTCTCAAGCGGAGCGTCTATGAAGATTGCCCCTGCTGCCAAGGCCGCGCCGTGGTCAAGACTGGCGAAAGTATGGCCATTGAAGTAGTTCGCGTCATGATGATGGCCTGCCAACAACCCCGTGCCGCCCGCATCACCGTCCGCGTCAATGACAAGGTCGCCGCCTTTCTGAACAACCGCAAGCGCAAAGCAATCATTCAGATGGAAGAAGCTACCAACGTCACCGTCCAGATCCTTGGTAGCGAAACATTGTTCCCGGAACATTTTGAATGCGATTGCCGTGACCTTGAAGGCAATTTGATTCCGCTTCCGTTCCTGGAACAAGCCTAACCATTTTGGTAATTGGAATAGGGCCGAAGGCCCGACACATCCCTAACCGGGCGTCGTAAGAGCCCGGTAACAGTTGGATTTACGCCTTAAGGCCCACCGGCGGTCGATCGGCAGGCCGATTCTCGAAGGCCGACACAATGGCACCTAGTCACCGGTGAGCAGTCTTCCATCAGTAGCCCTCTTTTCAAGCGACGCACGGTGGCCACTTTTCAAAGCTCATTGAGACCTGAATCTCTCAGCTTGCACTGACATTTGATAAGCATACCAATTTCGACTAGGATTTGAGGCAATGCAATAACACGAGTAGGTAGCTGACACGATTATTGGGGATAGCTGCTGTGCGACTCAACAAGTATCTAAAAAATCTCGTGAATAAACGTCGACTGAGCCGCAAGGGGATGGCTTTGTGGCGAAGCAATAAACGGACTCAACGCAGTCGACAGATCGAAATTCTTGAGGCGCGGCAAATGCTTGTTGCAGCGGTTTGGACAAACGTCCTGCAACCGCTGAATGTCTCCGGTGACGCTGCCGGAAATGTCTCACCCCGCGATGCCTTGTTAGTAGTGAACGAACTCAACAGGCCCGTATTCCGAGATTCCCGAAACAGTCCATTATTTTTGGATCTGCCCGCTGGTGTGGAGCACCCTTACTTAGACGTAACGTGTGATGGTTATGTCAGCCCTCGCGACGCATTGCTTGTGATCAACGGTTTGAACCATCGCGTAGACATCGATAATACAGGATGGCATTTCGTTACGTCAGGTGACGCGAGCTCGGCGAGCGGCCGATATACGAATGCAACCTGCTCACCTCAATTGATCGAAGGCAACGCGCT
>JBBQRC010000261.1:0-6963 GCA_038215215.1 Pirellulales bacterium | reverse complement strand
GGTAGATGCGGAGCTTGTGCAGGGACAATTCACGCTCTTATTTGGGGAGATCTGTTCAGTCTGTGCCTGGGAGTAAGTAACTTCGACTAAAAGCCAGGGCGGCTCAAGGCAACTTGCACCGCACACGAACAGAAGTCAGCGGAGGCTGTAGTACCGACTCTCCATGCGCTTGTTAGTCCTTGTGGGTTTCACTGCTGGCAACCAACTGGCTTACCCATTCCCGGAGCTGCGTCCGGGCGAGTGTGTCGCGCAGGATCCAATCACCGTCATGATTGACCCACGGGAACGTGTCGAAGGTGACCTTGGCAGCGGGGTGGTTCCCCGTGATAAACTCCCGAATTCCTTCCTGCTCGAGGATCGATTTCAGGTTGAGTTCCCGGGTGGCGGTCTCGATGTCGGTGAAGCCGCGTTCCCGGACCAGTGCCAGCAGACGTGGGTCAGTGTGCTTTTCGGCCAAATGTGTTTCACCGCAGACATATTGCGGAGTCTCGCCGAGACGACGTAGGCGTTCCACCCGAAGGGCCCCTTCGGATTCGGTTTGATTCCAACTGCGATTGTCATAGTGGCTCACGGGAACCATCCCGAGCCAGATCTTGGCGATGGCGTCGTTGCGCAGGCCGATGTAGTTGCAGGCGATCGCACCGCGAGAATAGCCAGTGAGAATGACCGCCTTTGGATTGCCGCCCCATTGCTTGCAGACGGATTCGACCGCGGCCTTTGCGTAGCCAGCGGTCCGGTCAGGATCACCCCACCACCAGTCCATGTCCTTCCGGCCGTCTTCGCTGACGAACGGAAGTGTGATCCAGATATATCCTTTGCCACCGCTAATGCCGTAGCCTTGCGCCGCCTTTCCACCGGCGACCGTACCGTTGTTTCCGGTAAACTCGGCGATAACCGGATAGGTCGCCCCCTTGATCCAATCGGTCGGCAGATAGAGCGCGTGGCGAACCGTGGATTTCTCGTATCCAGGCAGTGTTTGAAATACGCGTTTCCCCGGGACTGGATCACCCGACACCACCTGTGGAGTGACAAGATCCGGCGCGATGGTGGTCACGTCGGGCGTCGATCCAGCAGCCTGTTGGCCTTGTATTGAGTAAGCACCTCCAACCATCAATAGGACAACCAGAGATGGCAAAACGTAGCGAAGCACGTGAAGGTCCTTGAAGAAGTTTGAGGGGACGAACGCTGGTGTTCACGGTGTTCCGGCGTTTGACTAGTTGTGCAAAGTGGAGCGGGCACCGGAACTACCGTGCAACACTTGGTTCAAGTAAGCCGCTGCGCGGCAGTTGTGCTGCTCTAGTGTACCGCGGAAGGCACCTTCGCTGCAACGATCTGATTTTATTGATGGAGAGTTTTCGTCTCGGGTGACGAGCAGTCATTCTAGCCTCCTGGCATGTCTGTGTGGCTTCATGTCTCGCTTTTTCGCGAGCAACACACAAGCTGCTAACCAAGGAGCCTTCCTATGTCCATCGATCTTAACCCAAATTACCCCATCATCAAACGCTTCGCTGAAGATCTCAATATCAACGGCAAAGCTCCAAGAACGGGGCAGTCTTACTGTCGTGCGCTACGCAAATTCATGGAGTTCCTGGTGCACTCACCGGAGGAGGCGACGGAGGACCAACTGCGCAACTACCTGCTGCATATCAGCGAGACCAAGAAGTGGAAGCCGAGCACCATCAACGTGGCTCAGCAGGCGATCAAACTCTTCTTTCGAATCGCCTGCCCACGCGAATGTGTCAATTCCGATCAGGAATTGAGCCACTTTTCTGGTTTGGCTGGAGTGGCTGACGGTTAGCGGTTTGCGGTTTTGGAAGTCGGATTAGGATAGATTCCGGTTTGCTTCCTTCTGGCTGGAGGCATGATTCAAAATCGCCTCACTGCAGAGCTTCAACTCTGCAATGAGACTTGACCTCGGAGAGCTCGCAGCTCTCATTGGCCCAACTAAAGCTTGCTTCCGAATCCGATCTTTCTCAAGACCATTCTTGCCGAATCGGTTGTCGTTTGTGCTTGAACGAACGTTGCGAACGGATTTTTCAGGCTACGCATCATCTCGATCGGTACTGTGGCCCTGAGTGCTTGGCGGCGGCTAGGCGATGGCAGCTGCGGTTCGCCAATCAAAACTACCGCAGTTCTGCCAACGGAAAGCTCCGGCGAAAAGAGCAATCTCAGCGTTATCGGCGGCAAGTCAAGGAACGTAAGGCTCTGGAGGCTTCAGGGCAAGCGCTTGCGGAGCCACTGAATCCGGCTGTTGTCAATGAGCAGATCCAGCCTGGCGAGGGCTATACGAAAGACACCGCCCACGAAAAATGTGCGTGCCATCGACCGGGCTGTTATCGACGCTTTACACCACCGCCTCAATCGCCGCTGAAAAATTTTTGTAGTGCCCGTTGCCGCAACGCTTTGCGGCGCGTGATCCTCCGAGAGCGCATGTGGCTGGCTAGGCTTAGTCGGAGGCAGAACCATGCGCGTGCTGGACCTCAAACCAAGGCTTCTTGAGGCCTTTCTCGAGTGACGCATCTAGGGCTTTGGCAGCACTGGTGTTTATCATTCTGTCCCAACCATCGAATCAGGCGGTCATTGTCGCTTCCGGAGATCGATGTACGGGTTCCAAAAACGTGAGAGGCCATCGGCGATGCCCAATTCTTCCCAGTTGCCAGAGCATGACGACTCGATTTCAAACCGAGTCCGCAGTGACTCTATTCATGGCGACTCCGTTCGACTACTTGCCATCAACGATGTCGATGAGCGGCTGGGTCGCTATCGGCTGGCGCAGCCGAAGCTTGAGCAGCAGATGCTCAAATCGCTGCGAGACTATGGTCAGTTGTCGCCGGTGGTCGTCTGCCAATTGGATGGACAAACGGTACTCGTCGATGGCTTCAAGCGTCTTCGCGGTGCTCGGACTCTCAAGGGCCAAGACAGGCTGGTGGCTCGATTCCTTGAAACGGATGAGCAAGGAGCCAAAGCAGCGATCTTCAATCTCAACCGCATCACGGGCCGTCCGGTGGAGCTCGAAGAGGCGTGGATCATTTATGCGCTGGTGATTGACGATGGGCTTCAGCAAATTGAAGTTGCTCAAATGCTTGGTCGTCACAAGAGCTGGGTCAATCGGCGATTGGCCTTGATTGAACGGCTTGGTAACGAAGCTCGCGATTCACTGCGACTGGGCCTGATTGCTCCGACGCAAGCCCGACACTTGACCCGGTTGCCGCGCGGCAACCAGAATGCGGCCATGCATGCAGCCACCCATGCCGCCCTGACTTCGCGCGAGCTCTCGTGTATGGTCGACCTCTTGTTAGCCAGTAGTACAAAAGAGCAGACGCAGTTCGTCCTCGAAAAGCCTCGGCAAGCTATTGAGCAATCGCAAGAGCACCCCATCCACCAATGGGATCCTCGGCTCAGCGCAGCGGGCAATCGTGTTGCCAAGCGGCTGAGCTTCTTGCTCGATTCACTATCGAAGATGAACACTTGGATGCGATTCGCAGGACGCGGACAACTTCAAGCTTGCGATCGAGGGGTGTTGCTCTCTGGCTTTAAGAAGCTACAGCAAGAAGCGACACTTCTGATCGAGGCCAACGACGACTTCATCAAGGAGTTGCGATTGCCATGAGCGACCGATCACTAACCGCAGAAAAGTTCCGCAATGAAGTCGTTCATCGCCGCAATCTTGGTGAATCAGAGCGCCGCATTGCCAAGCAACTGGGAGTGAGCCGCTGGAGGGTGACGAAGGTCATTGTCCAAAACCGCAAGAGCCGTGGGTTACAAGAATCAAACTTGGCGTCTTCGCTGCTGACATCAGATCCGCAGTCAACGGAACCGCAGCCAACGGAATGCGCCGATACAATACCAGCCAGTCTTGGTCGCCCGATCCAAAAACGTGCCAGCCAGCTCGACGCATTCGAGTCGCAACTCCAGCAACTGCTGGAGCGTTATCCGCGCATCACCGTGATTCGACTTCAAGAGGAATTGCAAGGTGCGGGTTACACGGGAGGTTATTCGATCTTAGCCGAGCGCGTCAGAGCGCTTCGCTCCCGCCCGGCCAAGCCGCTGACGGTCCGCTTCGAAACTGGCCCTGGTGCTCAAGCTCAGATGGACTGGTCGACTTACGAGATCGACTTTACGCAGGAAGGGCGGCGCAAAGTTCAGCTCTTTAGCTACATACTTGGCTACTCGCGCAGGCAGTATATCCACTTTACTGTCCGACAAGATTTCGAAACGACGATGCGCCAACATATCGAAGCGTTCAAGCATCTCGGTGGTGTGGCTGCCACATGTCTGTACGACAACATGAAAGTTGTCGTGACACGTTGGGAAGACGATTCTCCGATCTACAACACGCGATTCTTAGCCTTCGCCACGCACTACGGCTACCGGCCGTGGGCCTGCCAAGTCCGACGGCCCCAAACCAAGGGCAAAGTTGAACGACCGTTTTTTTACGTCGAAACGAATCTACTGGGCGGTCGTCAGTTCCGCTCGCTCGATCATCTCAATGAAACGGCCCGCTGGTGGTTGGCCGAAGTGGCTGACAAGCGAATTCACGGAACGACCAAGAAAACACCGCTGGAGTTGCATGCCCAGGAGATGCCGCATCTGCTCTCACTCCCTACGTTGCAATTCGACACCGCTCAAGTGGTTTATCGCATAGTGGATACCGACGGAACGATCCAAGTTGCCAGCAATCGTTACTCGGTTCCTTGGCAGCGTGTGGCCGATCTGTTGCCAGTTCGCATTCTGGAGGAAGAACTGGTGGTCTACAACCAAGAGCTGATGGAGATCGCGCGTCACGCTCTGTTCATCGGCCAGACTGGTCAGCGCCGCATCGATCCCAGCCACCTTCCTCCACGAAATCACGAAGCTCAAATGGAATCGCTGCGCGAAGGTTATACCACGCTTGGCGAAGTTGCAGTCGAGTTCCTGGATGGCCTGCTGGCCAAGACTCGATACTCGAAACATCACGCTCAGAAAGTTCTGACGTTGCTCAACATGTATCCCAAGAGCGATGTATTGGCGGCCATGCAGCGAGCCGTCATGTATCGCGCGTTTGGCTACAGTGAATTAGAATGCATCCTGGCTCATCTGGGTACACCCAAACCATCGTGGCAACAGTTAAGCGAAAGTGAGCAGGAGACAATCGACCAGCTGACTGATTCGAAACCGATCCCACCTCGTCATAGCCAAGAGTATCAAGACTTGCTCTACGGTAAGAGGGAGACACCACCGGAGATAACTTCACCGGAGATAACTTCACCGGAGATAACTTCACCTGAAACAACTTCAGAGAGACCACCGCATGAGTCCCAAGAAAACAGCGACCAAGCCCAATCACCCGACAACCAAACATCCGGCGATAGATCACCGATCCCTGATTCTCAAAAACCTGGAGACGCTCAAGATCAAGCTGGCAGCTCAGGAACTTGATGCACTTGTGCGTGAAGCGACCGAGAGCGGGATGTCGCCTTGGGAATTGCTTGATCGCTTCCTCTCGACGCCTGCCAGTCAGAGTACGGAGCGTGCCATTGAACGTCGTATCAAGAATACTGGGCTCCCAACTTCAGCTACTTTAGAATCGTTCGATTGGGCCTTCAATGCCGAGACGATTAACAAAGCATCAATGCTAGAGTTGGCTAGCGGCGAGTTCATCAAACGCCGGGACAACTTGGCGTTCGTCGGCCAATCGGGATTAGGAAAGTCTCACTTAATCCAAGGTATATCGCGAGCCTGCTGTGTGCTCGGTCATCGAGTTCGGTACGAAACTAGCGCCACGTTGCTAGAGGAACTGATGCGTGCCGCCGGAGCCAAGGCTTTACCATCGGCGCTTCGTTACTATCGATCGTTCGACTTGCTGATTATTGACGAATTCGGATTCGATAAGCTGGAGCGACGCGAGTATCCTGAATCGCCGAGCATGTTGTATAAGGTTGTCGACGGTCGTAATGGCCGAGGTTCGACGGCATTCCTGACGAACGTGGACTTCGGTGACTGGACGGAATACCTCGGAGATCCCGCGCTCGTGATGGCGCTCTTGGATCGTGTGTCAGACGCAATCGTGTTCCGATTCGAAGGGGAATCGTATCGCAAGAATCGCACGCGCAAGGGGCAATAGAGCGTCACTCATATTCGTCACGAGTGAAATCGACCGCGCTGCGTTACTTCACGCAGCGTAACTTCTCCGCATCCATTACTCAAATTGAGTATCATCGTGCCCTGGGTCGACTATGCTGATCTTCGTCGCCGTTTAGATATCGTTGCCATATTGGCTTGGATGAATTGGCAAGCCAACGAGCGAAAAGGGGAGTCTCTTCGAGGCCGCTGCCCATTCTGTGACGCCGCCAATTCTACAACAGCCATAAACGATTCGCAGGGTCGAACCTTCGTAGTGAACACAAATCGCAAGCTGTTCAACTGCTTCCGTTGCCATGAAAGTGGCAATGTCCTAGATCTCTGGACTCGGTACCGCAACACGAACTTAAACACTGCCGCCAACGAGTTGCTCAGACTACTTATTGACCCGCCACAGTCACAATCAAACAACCGCCAAACTCAATCATCTCAGCTACAAATCTAGCAACCACTCAGCCAGCCAAACCAGAAAAGTGGCTCAATTCCTGATCGGAATTGACATCAAACGTGCAGATGAAGTCATCTGCATAACGTACCATCGTGGCTTCACCATCCAGGCAAGGCTTCACATCCCGCTCGAACCAAAGGTCCATACGATTGTTAAACACCTCCTAGGCGTTGCTCCTCGCTCGTTCGGTGCTGCGATTGAGCCGACTGAGCACTGAGTCTCCAACGCTGGGTCTGGTCAGTGGTCGACTGGTCTCGCGTGATAGCTTAGTCGCCTTCCCTGCACTGGAGTTACCCAGCTTCGTTTCACGTACTCGGTCTGTACGCTGCTGCGGTACTATTCGACTATCCGACTTCCCAAGGTCGTTTGCAAGCCTCTCCTCTTCGGATTGGTGA
>JBBQRC010000260.1:0-6964 GCA_038215215.1 Pirellulales bacterium | reverse complement strand
GTTACCCACCACTTATCAAGGGGTGCCGCTGCGTAATCAAGGCGAGCCCATCCTCAATTTGACCACTCCCGAGTCGGTGACACCCGAGCAACAAGTCCAAGTCCTGGAGGCTGTTCGCCAGCTAAACACCAAACGGTTGCAGGCTACCGGTGACGAAGAAATCTCCACTCGCATCAACGCCTACGAGATGGCCTATCGTATGCAATCGAGTGCACCGGATTTGATGGACACGGCGGGCGAAAGTGCTGAAACACTTGCGCTCTATGGCATTAAAGACCCTCAGGAATCGAGTTTTGCACGCAATTGCTTGCTGGCGCGGCGATTGGTGGAACGTGGTTCGCGGTTTGTCCAGTTGTACCACACAAATTGGGACCATCATGGCGGACCCACAGAGAACTTGGAAGAGCACCTGCCGCTGGTCAGCCGCGATATTGATCAAGCGTCCGCGGCATTGGTCACCGATCTCAAGCGGCGCGGTTTGCTGGACGACACGATCGTCATTTGGGGTGGGGAATTCGGTCGCACTCCGATGGGTGAAGTCCGCGAGTCGACCGGTCGCAATCACCACATCGATGCCTTCACGATGTGGTTTGCCGGTGGCGGCTTCAAACCAGGCCTGATCTATGGCGATACCGATGAATTTGGTTTTGGGCCCGTAACGGCTCCGGTGCATGTGCGTGACATTCATGCCACCTTGTTGCATCAGTTGGGACTGAACCACGAACGACTGACAGTTCGTTCGCAAGGCCTCGACTTCCGTTTAACCGGCGTCTTGCCCGCCCATGTCGTGCACGAAGTGCTCGCATAACCAAACGTAACCCGGCGTGAATGATGCTTGGCGGTCGCGGTGGAGCGTTTCGATCACCGATTTCACTTGCCGAGCGCGTAGCGCCTTACTGAGCCGAACTTCGGGAACCGCGGGGGGAGGCGCCGATGCGCATGCCTTCTGGCAAGGGGCGGCCGGCACACAAAAAGCCCTCATCGAATAGGGCTGCCTTCAGTTGGCGAAATTGATCAAACGAATCGGGGTAGACCCAGACTGTGGCTACGGTTTGTGCTGGATCGCGACTGGCCAGGTCCAGTCGCAGTCGGCCGCTTCGCGACAGTGCTTCCGCTAGCGGTTCGCCGTTATTCTCCGGTGTAGTTTCAAGTTCAAATCGATCGAGTTCGAAGCCACCGGGAATCGACGCCATCCGATAACGCATCAGAAAGCCGCCAACTGGTCCGAGCGTTTCCTCAATGAGCCCACGCGAGTTATTGCGGTGCGCGGCAAGTGGCACTTGTTGTTTAAGCATTTTGATCAATTCATCCCAGGGGACTACGGTCACCCTACCGTACTGCAAACGGACATGGAGCTCGCGACCAAAGACGGTTTTTGCCATGGGGGTGGGCAGATGCTCGAGAATCACTTTGGGCCGTTCGCGTTGGTCCGCTGCACCCAGTTGTTCGTGAGTTTTTGTGAGGTCGCTTTCCAGTTTTTCTAGCTTGCGCGTCTGCTCGATCGACTTGAGCTTGACGTCATCCGTCTCGCTCATCTCCGACTCGATACGCTGACGTGCTAAAGTGACTTGCTCGAGGATGCGATCTCGCTCTGCGCGACGGTAGTCGGTCTCGAGACTGTATTCCTGCAATTTGACTTGTTGTTCGAGCAACGCCCGCTTCAAATCGATGGCTTCTTGGGCAGGTTGTTCGAGCACCGGTTGTACGAGTTCCGCCTCGGCGAGCCGCTGGCCATATTCCTGAGCGTCCATCGTGGTCTTGGACCCGATCACGACCACTAGGATGATGAGAATACCGACCAAGTTTGCCGTGGTATCGAGAAACGAATCTTCGCCAACTGCCATTTCTTCGTCGCGTCGAGCCATATTGAACCTGCGAGAGTGGATACGAAATGGAAGCCTGTGCTAGTTGGAGGCCGACCGCCTTTGGACAGCCAGCCCGCTACCTTCGAGCAACCGCACTAGTTGCTTGTAACCCGCTTCAGCATCGGGTGCGACGTCCACCGCCAATTCTGGTTTCCAGTAGCCGCCACTCAGGGCGATACCCCATAGATTGACTCGGTCGGTGACCGTCTTGGCAAGTTTCTCAGCGCTTACTTGAGGCACATGGCCAACTGGAATGGTGACTTGGCTGGCGCTAGAACCGGCCTCCGGCATGACCACCCAGCGATCGGAATAACAGATCACACGGATGGAGCGCACCACCGCAGTTTTGGTGGGAGCCCCTTCTGTCCAGGCCCAATTACGTCCGCGTGTTTGCGCTACGGGGGTGCTTTTGGCCTGCTGCTTGCGGGCCATGTCCATGTTCAGCGACGGAGACATGTTCTGCATCTGTGGATCCATGGTGGCATCAGTAGGCGGTGGTGCGGCTGAATTGCCAGCCATTTGTTCGGTCGCACCGCTGCTGGCTGCGCCGCTTGGTGCGGCTGCAGTGCCGCCGGGACCGCTCGTTCCCGCAGAAGCTCCGTTAGACGTCTTGGAAGCTTGTCCTCCGGCTGTGCTGGAGGTGCCGCGGAGACCGTTTGCCGACCCTTGATTGGCCGCTGCTGCGGTGCCGCCGGAAGCCTGTGTCCCTCGACTACTCCGGGAGTCCTGTGTCCCCGGACTGCTGCCGCGATTGCCAGGCTGGCCCGCTTCACTGCCGCTCTCCCTGCCACCAGCACCACCGGCCTCGGCGAGCGAATCTCCGCTGCTCCCGCCGCTGGCTCCGCTGGACAACAGTTCACCACCGCTGTTTCCAAAGAAACTATTGCCAGAGCTAGCCTGTTGGCCCACCTGTGGCGAAGTGTTCCAATTCGAACCGTCATTGACAGATTGATTTGCGGCGGCGGGTGACTTTCCGCCGCCGCCAGCGATTCCCATCGAGCTACCTGAAATGCCAAAGTCCTCAGCGCGCGCAACCCCGGAGCCAACAGGTTCACTGCCACCCGACGAAAACCCGCCGCGCGTTCCACTCAGCGGTGAACGACCTGTGCCGCTGGATCCACTGCCGCTGGATCCACTGCTGCTTTGCCGGCTCGCGGCTGCCCCACCGGCCATCCAATCATTGCCAAAGCCGCCTTCGTCCTCCGAAAACTCAAACGTATCCCCTGCGCCAGCGGACTTGATGAACTGACGGTACTTCTGAGGCATGGCCATAACCAATGCGGCCTGACGCTCGCGGGCAAGTGCTAAGGCTTTTTCGATTTCAGCCGACAGGCCGGGCTGGCTGTCAGGAAAGGCGAGTGGCAAATCTTCATCAATCAATTCGTATCCAAATTGATCATCCCAGCCCGACATTGCTTGGCGTGCCATCGCGTAACTGCGAATACCGGATGGACGTACGACCAGCAAAGGATAAGCGGTGCTGGTCAAAGCACCGTTGGCCGGCGCGAAACGTGAGCGGACAGTTCGCAGGGCGGCATCCAGCGGATTGCCTGGTCCGTAAGGTGGACGCAGGTCAGCGAGACCGATGAGAATCCCCTCCGGCTGAATTAAAACACCATTGTCGACGCATTCCAGATATATGGGTCGCCGATGCGTGCCGTTCGTTCCTTGATACGGGATGATTGCAAAAATGGGCTTTTCCCCGTCTGGTTTATCAAGCTTTTTCTTCAAATCCTTGGTGGCGTCTGCCAATAGAGCTTCCAACTCGGAAATCTTCCGCTGCTGCTCGGCGTCAACCGTAACATCGGTCGCTAACTTGTCGTCCAGTAGGGCAGCGGTACGGCCAATTTCCTCTAGTTCAACCAGTAGTTCTTGAATATGTTTCTCGAGATGCTGTAACGTCAATCGCCGACGTTCCAAATCCAAGCGGCGTTCCGCGAGTTGTTTTTCAAAGGCATTTCGGGCTAACTCTATCTGGCTTTCGACCTCTTCGATGCGTTCTCGCTTATCGACTGCGACCTGCTTGGCAGACGCTTGTGCTTGGCTAACTATTAGCATTAACAGCAGCACCAACGATCCCATCGTGCAGAGGAGCACGGCCAGGAAAGGAAACAGCGACGGCGAATAGTTATCTCGCTTTCGCGCCCGACTCATGCCGCTTTCCTCTGCTGCGATTCTAGGCTTTCGGCTGTGGCGCTCTCAGTTGATTCAGTCAGTTCAGATTTGCGAACGGGTCTTGGCCGAATTGGTGCCCCACGAATCACCCCAGCGCGCTCGAGACTGGTTGCGAGCACTGCTACGGCTTCGACGATGCAATGCGAAGCTTCTTCAAGGCGATTTGTATCTTCGATGCGTCCGACACTTTCTTGAATGGTCTCTTCCAATTTTCGCAGATCGCAGGTCGAAGCGACGAGGCTTTCGAGCGCGGTGCTTTGTCGAATCATTTCCTTTTGTTGAGCGTTCATGGTGCGGGCTTGATCGCTGAGGGTTGTCTGCCATTGCTGCCAACGGGCATCGATCTGTCTCGCACCCTCGTCTTGGATGGTTTCCAGCCGATTCGCGTGTTCGTGCAGTGACTGCTTAATCGTCTCCCCCAGACCACTTTCGATACGCTCCGAAGCTGTCTGCGTCCAGTTGGACCACTGACGCTGGCTTTCGGCTATAGAGCGCGACCACAAATTTGCCTGCTGTTCAACCAACTGATGCACCGCAGTGATCAAGTCCGAGGTCATCTGGCGGACCGGCGCAAACAGGCTTTCCTCAGCCTCCAGCAAATCGGTGGCGAGGAATTCGATTAATGTGTCTTGTGCCCCCGCATCGAGTTGAGCCAACAATCCGAGTTCCATGCGGCTAACGGCAAACTGGATGAACATGGCAATCACCGTCAGAACCAGCGCGATGGCGGTGGTATCGAAAGCTACGTACAAACCGGCCGTCAGTTGATTCATGGCGTCTTGTGACTGAGTCGCCAGCATCTTGGTATCCAACGTACCCAACGTCTCGGAGATGCCCAAGACCGTTCCAAGAAAGCCGAGCATGGGCATTGCCCACGTAATGATGCGCACCAAACTGTAACTATCGTGCTGTTTGTCGGCATCTGCTTCAGAGAGTGATTGGAGGTCGCGTTCCAAGCCATCGCGTTTGCCACGTTTAATCTGCAAATCGAGTAGGCGACTCAGGCGTAGCCCAAACCAACTGTGTTGCCAATTCAGCGGTTGCAACACCCAGCTTGCCTGTAACCACTCGGGACGCCCGGCCGGTAGCGTTTCGTATCCTTCGGCAACAAGGCCACCCAGTGCATCGATAGCCTTGCGTGTCACTCGGTTCTGGGCCGCAGCCGCCCACCACTTGAAGAGGAGCACGACGGCGGCAACAAAAAACATGGAGACCGATGCAATGGCGACCCAGTGACACAGACAATATCTGCGCAGGAGGGCAAAATCCAATGGACCGGCCAGGATTAGGCCGTAGAAGCAACCAGTGAGTAGTGCACCCAAGGCGATGGCTGGTGGCAGGGAAACGGTGAAGCTTTCCTGATTTGTCTGGCGAGTTTTATTCACGATGCACCACTTCCTTGTAGTGATCAGTGTTTCAGAATCCACGTCCACGCTTGTCGATACGGACCGACAAGCTGGCGGGATTGTCCAGACCTAAGCCGTCCAAGTCCAGGCGAGTTTTTTTAATAAGCCGTTGATAGCATAAGCGGTCATCGTCCGAGACGACTGCTCTTGAGCTACCAGCTTTCAGCGGGCTATAAGCACACTAGAGGTCCGCAAACTGACTCTAATGAGAGGCGAAAAAATGCTCCGTTGGCCGGTGATTTTATGCTTGGCAGCCACCTTTGTGGCCGTAGGTTGGGTTAGCTTGTGGAGTCAATCCCCCGTCGCGCCAGCTCCTGCCAGCCAAGATCAGCTACAAGTAATCTCGGTTAATCTTCCAAATGGAACCCAACAACTGGTCGTGATCGATTCGCGAATTCGTTCGATGGCAGTCTATCAAATTGATGCGGCGCAGGGAAAAATTCAACTTAAGAGCGTACGTAACCTATCTTGGGACTTGGCCATGGAGCAATTCAATGGCCAAGCTCCGCTGCCCAGTGAGCTTCGGCAGGTCCGTCCCTAACACCTCTGCACACCAGAGAATTAAAGCAGTTCCCGCGGCTTATCAAAGCTGTGAGCCAGGTCGATCAACGTCAGCTCTTCGCTCTTGGAGATTCGGTTACCAACGCCCAGTATCCCTCCAGCTACCTGGGCCACCCGACGTGCGCGATCGAGCGTGCTGTCGCGCAGCTTCCTGAGGCTGGACTCATCTAATTCTCGAGCCAATTGTGCGACGTAATTGCGCCAAGCATCGAGCAACTTTGGCTCAGGCCGTTCTTGTAGCCACCCTTGCAGCAACTGGTAATTGGCGGAATCCTCCGCGATCCCCTCGCCTGCGGCGGCGCTCAGCACGGCAGCTCGCTCACTGTCCTCTACGCCGTCAACCCAGGCCACACGGACCAGCGGTAATAGACTGAAGGCGGTAAACGACTCAGCCGTCACTCCAACTCGCATTAAGCCATCCAGCACAGCTACGTCCTCGATCTGCGAGACAGTTCTTAGCTGTGCCCGTAACTTTTCGTCGTCCGCTTGTGTTCGCAGGAAGTCTAGGATTGCCAGATCTTGCTGGCGATAGAATTTTTCTTCCAACGCGCGGCTTATATCAACTAACAACTCTTTAGTCATAAAATTCTCATCGGTGGGGATAGGTCGACAGTGGAAGCTCCTAAGACGGCGGGGAAATAAGTGTCCGGTACCATTTGCCAGGAACTGGCCCTGTGGGTGTTTCGCACACATGGTACCGGACACGAATGGCACGGGGTTAAGCAGATCTCGCTCCCTCTCCCCCGGTATTTCCGGGGGAGAGGGCTGGAGTGAGGGGGCCGAATCCCAAGGAAAGTCGACCCCTCACCCTAACCCTGGCCTGATGAAAATGCCGAGTTTTGGGGCGAATAGGCGAAATAGGTATTTGAAAGTTGCTACGCAACTCGTAAGGTTGAATTATCACAAACCACCTTGCGAAGGAACGCAGCAACCATGGCATTATTATTCAATTCCGTC
>JBBQRC010000259.1:0-6969 GCA_038215215.1 Pirellulales bacterium | reverse complement strand
TATTTTTGTGCCGCTCAATTACCGGCTTGCGGAATAGCACAAGCGAGCTTTCACGATTATCAGCGGCAGAGATCCCGTTTTCGACAAGGGCATCCTTGACGGTTTCATAATTGGACTCGTTGTCGTCTTGATTCATAATGGTTCGATCCAAAGAGTCTTCTCTAAATCTGCAACAGTGGGCTCGGTTTACCTGAGGTGCTAATGATTACGCGGTCACGTGCCCGAGTCGTCGCAACGTACAGCAACGCTCGCTCGCGGCTTTGGTGCTGAAGTTGTGAAAGCTTGTCTTCATCACGACCTTCAAATTTGCAAGGAATGATCCCGGCGTTCACCGACACGACTAATACACAGCGAAACTCAAGCCCTTTGATTCTGTGAATCGTTGCCAAGCGAATGCCAGCGTTCGACTCATCGCGGATTTTTTCAAGTACAACATACGGCTGTGTCATTTCGTGAAGCAGTTTCTTGAAATCGCGAAGAATCCAAGCGGCACGAGCGCAAATTACAATTTCCTCAGGGCGAAACTCTTTCAACAGTTCTGGTAACAGCGTTCTGTAATACTCTAGTTCCTCTTCACGGCTCGATAGCTGCACAAGTTCCGGCTCGGGTCCCGACAACAGCGAGCGTTCATGCACATCGCTACTGGAGGCAGACACTCCAGCAATCCGCGCAGCCTCCACGTTGCTGAATTTTGAGAAGGCCCAATCTCGGATCTCCTCAGTCGTGCGATAGTTGATGCGCAACAGAAACCTGCGGTTCGCGACATCAATGCCGCATTCGGCGAGTTGGATAGGACTGCCGTAGATTCGCTGATGGGCATCGCCAACAAGAAACAAGTCGTTTGGCCCTGGTTTCGCAAGCGAACGAATCAGTCGCCAGGCAGAGGCAGTGAAATCTTGGGATTCGTCCACCAATACAGCTGAGTATTTTGGCCCAAGCGTAACGCTATTCTTTGTCGCATCGCGGATAACTGAAGGCCACGCCTGCAATCCGCGAGATTTCATGTTCAATTGAAATGCTTCGAATGCCTGCCAAATCTTCTTCCGTTGTAGTCGGTCAAGTGACTTACTTTGCCCGACGCGCGACATTCGTAGGTAATCGCGTTCATCTCCAATACCGCGAAGCTCTGTGGCATAAGTCCATTCATGCTGGAGTTCAGGCGCCGACAACGGGCAATTCTCAGAAACTGACAAATCCCAACAGTGCATTAGGTCCGCTGGCGTAGCTATCTCCACGCGAGCGTCGTCCAGCATGCGCCGCGCCAATTGGTCTATGTGCACGACGTCAATTCTGCTTCGTTCTGGACCGCACAAGAGATCGAGCTGCCTGGATATGACCTCCGCCAAATTCGCTGTGAAAGTTGTGAAAAGAATCCGGTCCGAAGCGTTGTGGAAAACATTCAGTGCAAGATGCTTTGCTCTGTGCAACGCGACGACGGTTTTTCCAGTTCCCGCACCTCCCTCTACAATCACGGGGCCCACTGTATCGATAGTTGCCAGAGACTGCTGCGTTGGGTGCAGGAAAATCCGCCATTGTTCCAGCGACGCATCCAAAACACGCTCCAACTCGTCGAGAGACTTGATCTTCACGAGTCTTCGTCGACTGTCCGGGTGGTCCAGAGATTCTTCAACGGTCGGTACAGCGCTCTTACCAGGAGCGGGCATCGAGATAGCAGCCCGAATCTCTTCTATGGGCAGATTATCAGCAAGCCAATAAAGCGCTTCACCAGCTTCAGCAGGCAGATGGCAAGCAATCGCCTTCAAGTCGTCCAGATTGCGGACTTCACGTACGGCAGGCACTAGAACTTGTGGCACACCAAGCGATACCAGAGTTTGATCAGCATGCTGTTCAAAAAGCCGAACTACGCCCACCCCACCAGTGCCCGCACTGCCTAGCGTCTGTCGAATTGTATTCGATACTTCATCGACTGCTGCTGGATCATAAATTTGAAACGCATGTGTTTCCGGGTTTACATCGAATCGCTTTGCACTGGCCCACGCCATTGCTTCGTCATGGTTGTCTACCCATAGCATGACGTAGACGTCTCCTTCGTTGGGATGCAAAACGATGGCTCTATATTGCTGATCGATCCTGACCGTCCGAACACGTGGGTCGAGCACATCGTGAATTTTCTCGTAATTGATCGCTGTGGAATGCGAATTCTCCGCGAATTTTCGAGTGAACTCACGTACTTTCTTCTGAAGGCGTTTGGGTAATTTAGACAAAGCCTCCAAGAATTCGGCGGTAATAGCGAGCTGAGTCATGCATTCGGCTCCAATCGGCTCACCAAGTTTTCAGCCGCCGTATCATTCGCGTAAGACACGTCCCAGTTTTGAGCTTTGAATTGTTGGAAGTCCTCGTGTTGGCCTTCCAATACAACCGCAGTTTGAGAAGTGGGCCATGCCAACTCAGCAGTAGCCACAACCGTACCCTTGACCTTGAAGTCGTAACCAACTACCGGCAGTGGCAGTCCAAGCTCGCGAATTTTGACCAATAATTCATGCACATCTTCGTCTGCAATCTCGAGCAGACTGGACAGATCATCAATGTTCACATCCGAGCTTGGCGTGAAATCGGACTTGGACTCTTCCGGAGCCGTGTCTGCTTCCGAATCAAACCAACTAGTATCTTCAGCAATTTGAGCTGCTAAATCCTTGCCTGATAGAAATTTGGCAAGTCGCTTGAACGCCGCTGCCATTGCCTGTCGCTCTGACAGTTCAACATAAGAGATGTTAATCACCTGATAGCCATTGTCGCGTAGCCAACTGCGTATCTCACGATCAATCTCAACCGTCGCAGCATTGCCGTGGATATGGCCACTCAAGCCATCGAGATAAATGCAAACACCTCGATCCTCAGGGTCATCCTCATCGCCTTCGAAGAAAACGTCTGGAGTCGAGCTTCCGATTTGATGGCTGAGTGTTAACTTGTGTCCGAAGCGGATCTGCTGCTGAAAGCTTCCAGACGTAAAGCCTGCGGCAGACAACAGGTGCTTGAGCTTCATCTCGGCATCGTTAACCGGCATTCCTTGATCAGTGAGTGTTGCAGTGGCAGCTTGGGAAGGCGGAATCGCATGACCAGCCACTAAGGTATTGCCCCAAGTTCTAATCAAAGCCAGCGCCGCGTGTCGGTCAAGGTACTTGTGATAGAAACCGTTGCGAAAGGCTTGTAGGCAGTCATTGCAAGATGCGTTGCAATCTGAGGGGCACCCTGCGAGTATTTCCGCCGCGATTGAGCAAACGTCCGAGAAATGTTCTGTGATTTGGTCGAGTAGCCCTGATCCCCCTGGCATTGGATCCCACAAGACTGCTCGTACCTCATCCCGATCGGTCTCGCCAAGCACCAAGACGTGCAAGTCGTCTAAGTGCATATCTAGAAGCTGAGTGGCCGCCATCCGCAGCGCCTCAAGTACGCTATATGCGTCGATCGCGCCAGGCAAGTCATCCAAAGTGATCGCGTCCGCCACGACGTCCGCGTAAAAACCAACGTTCGTCGGGGTCTTGCCACAGCGTTCGCTATGGCCTTCGCGGAAACTCTGAAGCTGTCGATCCGAGGACAACGGCGAGACGCTGTATCCGCAAATCTCACAAACGGGGTATCCGAGTTCTGGCTCGTTGCGCTCGATCAAACTCGACGCACCAACGTTTACCATACGGAAATGGACCCCGCGGCGCAATTGTAGGGGCTGGTTTCCCCAGTCGTAATGCTGACCACCGTTGTGTCGCCCCTGTTCGATACCATAAGTGGCGACTGACATCTGAAAGCGCGTCTCCTCTTCATCCGATATTTGGGACGTATGCACAAGATCGACATCGCAAACAGGAATCGCTTTAAGTTCATTGACACCAAACGCGGCAGCCGTTGCGTCCAAATTGGAGATAGATAATGCCTGACGCTCTATGTTGACTGTAAACACTGGCTTGTCGGTGTGCTCGTCCTCCGCCTCTTGGTGAAAGCGTCTGGCGACGAATCGGTGACCATTGGCGTAAATCAGGTTGCCAGGTACATATTCTCGAAGAGCCATGCTTGATGCTCGAGGCAGAGAAAAGTCCATGGATCCAAGCTGCCAATAGGGCACTTCCGCCATCCCTACGACCGAACCCGTGTCAAGCCCGTAGCCCGGCAGGAAGCCTTCGCTGGCAAGCAAGCTGAACGTATTGATGTCGTCCACACCCTGAGACTCGCGTCGGCGGTGTGTTTGCATCCCTTTCAGCTTTTTTATCATCCGATCACAGCGCTTGAAGTGTGCATCGTCTTCCGCTTCCAGAGTACCCTGTTGATCGCGGACTTTATTTAGTCGACGAATCTCTTTGTAAGCCCACTGAAGTCGCTTTCGCAGTCGTTTGATGACTTCCAGTAGCCGCCCCGACGCTTCATCAATGTGCTTTGCCAGCGCCTCGGTAGAAGTTGAAGCAGCATCCGACTCGGGCCAACCCTGTTGAAAGATCGAGCGAATGTGCTGCAGCAAATCGTCACGATACCGGCCGATTAGCGCTGCTAGCGGTCGTACGTCAAACAATTCATCTCGCAGTTGTCCCTCACGTTCGAACAGGTACGCGTCGATCCGAGTCGGAAACATCGCCCGCAGAACTTGCTGAATATAGTGGCGTTCGTCATCGCTCAGCGTGCTCTCACTGGATGCTAACTGATTCAGCCGTGTCAGCAGAGCGGCATGCACGTGCTTGGAAACCAACAAATCATTTCGTAGATTGAACGCTGGCGGATCGACCCGCCCCTGCAACATGCGCAGCGGATCGTTGTAGTACGATCGGTCGTGAGAAATCGGGCGACAATAGGTCACATTGACGGCCATCCTGTTTCTTCGCCCCGCCCGTCCTGCTCTTTGCCAGTAGTTGGCCGGCAAAGGCGGCACGTTTCTCAACAGAACCGAGTCGAGTGCGCCAATGTCCACACCCAACTCTAGTGTTGGAGTGCAGACCAGAATATTGACTTTGTCGCCTTCGCCTTTGAACCAGTTTTCGATTCGCTCGCGATGATCTTGCGGTACCATTGCCGTATGCTCTTCCGGGCTGAGCATCGTGTAACGCTGATCGAGCAGTTGAAGGTTGTAGTTGTCGGGATCCTCTCCCACAAACTCGCGCGTGCCGTCACACTGCCACGCCAGGCAACGATCGTGCGGCGTGCGTCGACTGACTTTTCTGCGACAGCGGTTACACCGATAAAAGCCACTGTTTTCTGAGATTCTCAGTTTGTTAGCGTCAATCTGGTACACTCCGCTACAATTGGGGAGCGGTCGATCCTTGTTGCTTTTTAAAGTCACAGGCACCAGGATGGCTACTTGGGGATCCGTTAAATAATCCCATAATTCCCTGAGAAACGGTTCCATTTGGTCGGCTGATATGCCCCATTTCTTGGCGACAGAACTCACGAGCGTCTGTTGCTTACTTTGCCACTGGAAGACAATTTCGGGTTTGTCGTCAACGGAGCGTACGAGCTTCATTCCCTGGACACCTTGGGGAATCGGCATATAGCCTCGCTGTATCTCACGGTCTCCTTCCTGCCAGTAACGTGAAAATATGCCACGTCGCGAATCGTACAAAAGCCGCCGACGGCGCAGGTGATCCAGCAGTGCTTCAACACCTGCTTTGAGATCGTCGGGGGAGATTTTTAGCCGTCTCGACCACGTTTGAATCACTGGCGCGGCGACGTCGAGGTGCTCATAGCGAACCTTGATCCTTCCCCATGGCTCCAAGCCAATCTGTTGATTCGCTGCCATAGTGATCTCGCGCAGCACCTGAATCCGGAGAAAGTGCAACCGCTCGTCTGCATGCGAACCACCACTGCCTTCCTTCGGCACAGCTCGCCACACTTCTGGTATCAATACGCGAGATAGTGAATCATTGTCATCCAGCTTGTCACTCATGCGTAAGGCGATGTCGCCGATGGCAACTTCGCTTCCGGAAATCGCGTCAGCCATCAAGCTTCTGAGGCGAAATCGCCTCGCGTGATCTTTCATCCAACCTGCTTGAAACGCTGCGTCTTGCCGGTTATCCGCAAAAAGCAGTAACCTTTTGCGATCGGCATGGTGGATCATATCCTGCGCCAACACGTGCACATCGGAAACGTTGGTCGCTCGCAATTCACGAATAGGCTCGCGATATCGTCGGCCCATGGCCTTGCCACGAGCATTGCACGATAGGCAAGAACTCAAGTAACCGGGGCTTTTGTCAGACGATCGGACGGCGAATAAACGAACTTGATCGCCAGCCGCTCCGCAAGCACAGCAGAGTGTGGCACCTGCCTGATGAGCCGCCCCACAATGGCGGCAAAATGAAACGGCCGCCGTGCGAGTGAGTGCCTCAGTTTCTTCTTCATCTTGGCTGATCAGCTTGTCCACGAGAACTACACGTAAACCGCCGTTCGACTCCGCCATAGGCTCCCAAAAAACCACACCACTTTCGTTCAGCTGCCCGCCTTCAGGCTCTGCCTTAGTGAATTCGAAGTCTTTAAGCGAAGTAATGAAATAATGCTGACCGCAAGTCGTACACGTAAATATTCTCGGCCGCCAAACGCGTGAGTCGTCTTGCTGAGATGCCAATTCATCAGCACTGCTTAACCATAACTTAGGCGTGTTGCCGACAGGAAACGTAACAACGCCCCCACTAATACCGCGAATGAAAGCGTGGGCAACCGGGCGGAGAAGCGGTCGTCCGTTATTCACGGCGGCTGCACCGAGGGCGAGATAGGCCAAAAGCTCTTCTTCACTTACTGGTCTGCCAGTCGTCTTCTCTAGTTCTCCCATCAACAGCGGCAGTTCTCGGGGGCCCTGCAAAGCAGTTGCTATCTTGGCGGCAACTTCGTTGGTTCGCAATTCATCAAACAGTACCTCTTGCCAAACGCCCTGTGGTAGTTGCCGACCAGTAAGCATCAGGTAGACTGCTCGCACTTCGCTCTCGATGTTGTCGCTTTCGAGAGCATTCAGAGTTCGTGTCAGCAGCGCAGCATGGT
>JBBQRC010000258.1:0-7000 GCA_038215215.1 Pirellulales bacterium | reverse complement strand
TGTCAGCCCATAACGGAGACCACCGTTATGGGGTAAACAATGACGCCTTGAACCGCAACCTTGCTCCTCTCGATCAGACAAATGCAATGTCTGCGCTGGCCTTCAGCCAGTGGCGCGAAGCGGGCGTTCCCAACTAACCTTCCGTGGAGTCGCGTTGATGATGAACCTAAGAAATATTGCCTTGGCGCTAGCCGTCGCAGGCTGTGGCTGCTGGTTGCAGTCTGACCTGCCAGCGCAAGAGCCCATAAAAGAATTGATGCCCCTGTCGAATTCGCCTTCTGCCAGCGATCTGATGAACCAGACTCGCGCGCTCAGCTATCGGCAGCAACAAGCGCGCTTTGTGGCCGAGCAGACGATGCTCCGTATGGAGTGGAATAAGTGGCACGGTTACGTCCCCGCCCGCCCAAACACGAACTCCAGCTACCTGTCTTCGGGGTTGTATAATTTCCAGCCCGCCTATCAATATCAAACCGTCTACAGCTCCCATAACCGCTTCTACGGTTGGTGACCCAACGTAAATCCGCAACGAAAATACTTCTTTCAGCAGGATGTGGCAGCAACTGTCACATCCTGTTTTCGTTTTCGCACCCACTGGACCTCACCTTCGTTTTGCCGCCAGCTTGAATATACTAGTGGCCGCCGTAGGATCCCATGCACTGCCGCCAACTTTGACGCGACAATTCGCGTTACCTGTTGCCAGCCGAACTTGAGAGCGACCGTTGCATTATGACGCAAACTGACAACATATTTACCGGTTGCATGCCGGCACTAATGACACCTTGCTCGGCCGACGGGGTCGTTGACTTCGAGGCCCTCGTGCGCAAGGGCCAAGAATTAGTGGCAATGGGTATGCGTGCAGTCGTCTATTGCGGCTCCATGGGTGACTGGCCACTGTTGACCGATGCGCAGCGACAGCAGGGAGTGAGCCGCTTAGTGGCTGCCGATATACCCGTCATTGTGGGGACAGGTGCACAAAATCCGTCGCTGGCGGCGGCTCATGCGGCCCACGCGCGGCAGGTGGGGGCGGCCGGCTTGATGGTGATTCCCCGCGTCCTTTCCCGAGGTAGCTCCGTGGCCGCTCAGCGGGCGCATTTTGCGGGTATCCTGAGCGCCGGCGGTGACCTACCGGCAGTTATTTACAATAGCCCGTATTATGGCTTTGAAACAAAGGCCGATTTGTTTTTTGACCTTCATCGCGAATTCCCCAACCTTGTGGGCTTCAAAGAATTTGGGGGTGCCAAGTCATTGACCTACGCGGCCGAACATATCACCAGCGGCAATCCTGTGCTGACCTTGATGGTCGGCGTTGATACGCAGGTGTACCACGGCTTTGTGCACTGCGGTGCCGCAGGCGCGATTACTGGCGTTGGCAACGCGCTACCGCGAGAAGTCCTGCGACTGGTTGCACTGTGTAAGCAAGCGGCGACTGGAGACGCGCACGCGCGCCGCCTCGCGACTGAATTAAACGAGGCACTCACAGTGCTCTCCACGTTTGATGAAGGGCCCGATCTGGTGCTGTACTACAAGTATCTGATGGTGCTCGAAGGCAATCCCGAATACGAGTACCACCTGAACGCTACGGATCGCCTATCGAGCAGCCAGAGGGCATTTATGGACGCCCAATGGCAACAGTTCCGCCGGTGGTGGAATAACTGGGAAGGCAAGATCTAGCGCGATGCTCCGATGGTAGTCTGCGTTCAATGCTCACCGCTGATGAGATTCCGCAGACATCGACCATCATGATTGGGCAGTCGGTCTACTTTCCCGCGTGTGAATCCTTTCTCAAGGCACGAAAGTGGGCGGCAAATTCGGCTTGCCAGTTGGGAATTCCGGCAGCAATCGAGCGAGATAAAGGGACGATGGGCTTGGCGGACCGATAACTGGCTAATTGCGTTACCAGTTGTTGCCGCGTCTGCGGGCTGCGATGGAGCATAAAGTGAACCCAGGCCCAACTGTCACGATACTGGGACCCATCCAGTTGCTCGATGGTGCCGACCGCTTCCAAGTCCTCCAAAGCTGGCACAGAGCCACGATCCAGCTCGTGGCAAATCTCGGACAAATGGGGGTTGTCCGCCAAACGATCTTCAGCCGCCACTTCAAAATATTCTGCCAGTCCCTCATCCAACCACAGCGGCAGTGGTCTGGCCTGGTCATTCAGTAAGCCGTGTACAACTTCATGGCGAATATCGGTATGGATGTCGCTATGCCAATGCGCAAACACCATGCCCGGACCGCGACCCTGTATGAACAGTGCACGCCGCTCAGGAACCGTAGGGTAATAATTTTTGAGATAGCGACCGTATTCTCTGGCATTACGGAACAGCACCACGTGAATCGGCTGATCGGTTTGGGGTAGCTTGAGAATTTCCATTACGCTCGAAGACATACTCGAGAGTTCACTCAGCAACGACTGATCCTCAGACAATTCAAAATCGGCATGTATGTAAAAGCGCCCTGCTTGCAACTGCGTTGTCCACTGCGGAGTGGGTTGCCTTGGCAATTCGGTTGGAGTGGTCTCCGTGGCAACTGCGGCGGTTGTCAACAGCCACGCTGCGAGCCAAACTTGGCACAAGGTTGTTCGCGTCATCGTATCGGATGAACTCCAGCCATACGTTAATTCTTGACCATTGCAAAATCCCGCATCATTGCAGAGTGATGGTTAGCAAAACCGGCGTGAGCGGTCCAGGTAAATTGTTAAGGAAACTGACCTTAACGCCAATCAGCAAATCGTACACAATCGCCCGCAGCCTTCCGGACTAGATGCAGCACGACGCGATTGAGAGAGCATACCAATTGGGGCGAATTATCTGTGTGGCAAATCAAAAAGGTGGCGTCGGCAAAACGACCACGGCAACCAATCTAGCGGTCGGACTGGCCAGGGCGGGCGAACAAACCTTGCTGATCGATCTCGATCCCCAATGCAATGCCACCAGCGGCTTGGGCTTGACCCCGGCCACAAGCCACCCCTTGCTGCTGGAAACTCCTTTGCAGCAAAGCCTCGTCGCGACACGTTGGGATCATTTGCAGGTATTGCCGGGTAGTCGAAGTTTCGTGGACGTCGATCGCTTGGAACGGGGTGCCATTAGCGACTCCGCCACGCTGCGCCAGCACCTGGACGCAGGCATGGGAGCGTTTGACGTGGTGCTCATCGATTGCCCACCTTCACTTGGGCAGCTTACGCAAACTGCGTTGACCGCGAGTACCGAAGTGTTGATGCCCATCCAATGTGAGTTCTACGCCATGGAGGGGCTGACGCAGATGATTCATGTGATTCGCAACGTGATGCAGCAAGTAAATGGCAGACTGGTCTTTGGCGGAATACTACTGACCATGTATGATCCCCGTCTGGAGTTGACCCACGAAGTCGATGCCGAGGTCCGCGAGTTCTTCGGAGATATCGTTTTCGACACGGTGATCCCACGCGATGTGGCGGTCTCTGAGGCTCCCAGTCATGGAGTGGGTGTGATGGATTACGCCCCCCGCTCGCGTGGTTGCCGCGCGTACATCGAACTGTGCATGGAGGTACTTGAACGTGACTAAAGATCGACGACTTGGACGTGGCTTGGCGGCTCTACTTGGCTCACCTCTTGAGGAAAGCTCAAGTATTGATGGTTCGGTGCTTCACTCGACACCCACTGCCAACACAACGGCCGCGGGCATGACGACTGTTAAGGTTGGCAACGAAGCCCCCCGAGCACAGCTCCCTGCCACCCCCCACACTTCCCAACCCTCGGCCCTCCGAGTGGCTCAAGGTACCGAGCGGCCAGTACCGGAACGCGTTACCGGTGCCGTGCCCCTGAGCAGCACTGAACCACGCGACGCGCTGCGTGGCCGCACGCTCGAGTTGAACGTACATGAAATCGAAAACAACCCGTTTCAACCGCGACGTAAATTCAACGAAGAAGAGATTGCTTCACTGGCAGAGAGCCTCAAAGAGCATAAACAGCTGCAGCCAATTTTGGTTCGCAAAGTTGGCGGTCGATTTCAATTAATCAGCGGCGAACGTCGTTTGCGAGCGACGATTCATGCGGGATTGGAAACGATTCGCGCCGAGGTGCGTCAAGCCGACGACCGCTTAGTTGCCGAGTTAGCGATTGTCGAGAATTTGCAGCGCAAGGATCTGGACGCAATCGAGAAGGCACTTTCGTTCCGCCGTTACATCAACGAGCACAAATGCACGCAAGATGAACTCGCCAAGCGGTTGAAGATCGATCGCAGTACCATTGCCAATTTGATGCGACTACTCGAATTGCCCGAACAAATCCAAGAATGGATTCAACTCGACAAAGTCACTGCCGGTCACGCCAAGGCGCTGTTACCGCTCGGCGACGAGGCACAGCAGTTAACGTTTGCTAATCGCATCCTCGAAGATTCCTGGAGCGTTCGCGAAACGGAGCGGCAGGTCGCCGCGCAGATTGACAGTGAAGATGGAATAGTCGTGGGTCCCATCGTTCCCAAGACGTCGTCGCGCAAACGGACCATCACACCTCAAATTGCCTCGCTCGAACAACAATTGCGATTGTCACTGGGTACCAAAATAGAGATTCGGCAAGGCGCTCGCGGCAACGGAAAGATGACCATCCAGTTTGCCAGCGCCGAGGAATTCGAACGGATCTGCCAACTCATTTGCCCCGATCAAAAACGCAACGTGGCCGCCTGACCATCGGTCAGCCGAGTTGCTTACTGCGCGCGCTAAATACCGGCCCTTTTTCGGCTGGCCCTGCGTTGGCGGTGCCTGGGTGGAACTGACACGCGGGCAGCGTAAGTCTTTTATTGCAAATCGATGATGTGAATCGATTCGAAGACCACTTCGGTGGTCGGATCATGCCCTTGCAGAGCGATTGGTCCAGCCGCAACGCGTAATCCTTGGCGCGGGTTGTCATCTGCCTCACGCTCGTCCACAAAGTCCACGACCTGCACACCGTTGATCCATGTCATCATTAGCGGGCCGCTGGCAAGGATGGTGACGTAAGTTGAGTGGGTACCGTCACCGATGACGATGCGGGCGGGCTGGCGACGGAAAATGGCTCCTGCACCTGCATCTTTGGGGTGCATCGGGTCGTCCCCTTCGAGGGCATGATTCAATTGGCACTCATAGCCGTCCAGCATCCCACTCCTCACGCAACGAAAGAAAATTCCCGAATTCACCTCAGGCTTAGCGAGTCGATAACTGGCTTGCAGGAGGAAATCCGACCATTCCCCTTTCGACTGCACTTGCCCCAGCCCACCGCTTATCTTTAACCCATCCGCCAGCGGTTCAGCTTTGAATTCCGCCCCTTCTTTCTGTGACTGCGTCCAGTCTTCTTCCCAAGCCGCGTCCAACTTGAGTGCTTTTCCATCGAGCGGCCGCAAGCGAATATTTTTGAACTCGATGCGTCCTTCATTGTGCTGCAGGGAGATGTGCCCAGCCGCCAAGCCCAAGTCGTCGGTGTAGTCAAGAATTGGTTTGCCGTCGAGAGACACTTCGGTCCTGTCGCCCGACATGCGGACGAAGTAGGTATGCCAGGTTGTTGGATCGAATTCGCCGAGTTCGACTGGCTCGAGTTTTTTGCGTTGGACGAAACTGCCGGTAGGAAAGGGATTATCGGGTGGTGCGATGTTCAGTTCGATGCAATCGGTGGCCACATCCTCTGGGCTTGGTTGCGTCCGTAAAAAAATCCCACTGTTAACTTTCGGCTCGCCACGAAAATCCACCGATAGTTCGAAATCGGCGAGACGGAAATTGGTGCATAAAAAACTCTTCTCCCCGCGATCAACTTTGATCACTCCATCTTCAACGCGCCAATTCGCCTGGCCGACGATAAACCATCCGAGCAACGACTGACCGTCGAACAGGTTGAACCAACCTTGCTTGAGCAGTTCGTCAGGCAGCGCAGAGTCGAGCAGAGCTTGTGCATCGACTTCGTAACTTTCCGGGCCAGTTGCCACAATCTCAGCCGAGGGTGCCACGTCTGTATTTTCCGCCGACACACTCTCGACGAGACTTTTGGGGTTCGAGCCTTTTGTGCAACCACTGGTGAGCGCCAGCGTCGCGATGAGCGGTGCCAGAACCGCAACGTAATGAATTTTGGTCGACATGAATGATTTTCAAGTTCGAGGAACGGAGGAGCACGCCTCATGCTACTGTAACTGGTCGCGAATGTGCAAATAATTGATGCTTGTCGGGTTAACTGGCAGCCTACCCTACGTGAAGGCAGACTTCAACTGTGTCTGGCGCTGGGGACTCGTGGGCTCGTGGGCTCGGATCCGAATTTTTTTGTTTGAGTCAACCCAATCACCAGCGATCGGCCTGCGTGATTCGTCGCCGCAATTGGTTGGCCATCCAGTCCTTGGATGTCGTGCGGGCGGCGGATTCGCTGGCAATTCTCATCGAGACGGGCAATATTTCGGTTGGCAAGGTGCTTTTGAGCCGGCGGTAAGCTTGGTATGCTGCTTCCCTAGTAGGGTCATCGTAGGTTGGAAGCCACAATCGAAGCCGTTAGCTAGCCAGCTAAAGCATTCAAATGACCCTTGCGGGAGTGCGCAGACAGTCACCATTATCTGTTTTCTGTCAGTGTCAGTTTGTCAGCGAATCATTTTGACTCTGAGAACCCATGTTAGTTCGCGCGCTAACTGACAAATGAACCTTTTCTAGGGATTTGATAGCATGTTTAACGTCGACCCAAAGTCTGTATTGGCGCTCATTTTAGGTGGTGGTCGCGGAAGCCGCTTATTCCCGTTAACCAAAATCCGAGCCAAGCCAGCGGTGCCCCTGGCGGCTAAATACCGCTTGATCGATATCCCAATTTCAAACTGCATTAACAGCAACATCAATAAGATTTTTGTGCTGACGCAGTTCTTATCCGTTTCCTTGCATCGCCACATTCGACAGACCTACCGCTTTGACCATTTTTCGGGTGGATTTGTGGAACTGCTGGCTGCGCAGCAAACGATGGACGGCGGTGCAGACTGGTACGAAGGAACGGCAGATGCCGTCCGCAAGAATCTTCGCCACATCGAT
>JBBQRC010000257.1:0-7015 GCA_038215215.1 Pirellulales bacterium | reverse complement strand
CAACAGATTGTCAATGAACTTTCCGATACACACGAAAAACTAGTGTCGGACGAAGCACTCAAGAAGGAGATCGAAGAGCTGCTGCAATATTCTGTGCTCTTGGATAACGCAAAAATTAGCGTGGCGGTTACCGATGGCAGGGTCATTCTGGACGGTGTGGTGTCCAGCGACTACCTACGCTCACAGGCCGATCAGCTTGCCTATTGGGCTGGAGCTAAGCACGTTGATGTACGAGGTATTCGTGTCGACGCTTTGCACAGCGATCAAGACTTGCGCATAAAACGCTATGAACAAGTCTCGGATGAGGAGATTCGGGACATTGTTGCAAGAAGCTGGCAGATTGATCCAAGACTCGTAGGTTACGATATCTCGGCAGTGGTCGAACAAGGCAATGTAACCATCACGGGCACAGTCGCTGATGTCGTTGCAAAGCAAGCGGCGGAGCTCGATGCACGTTACACAATCGGTGTCCGTAAAATCGATAATCAACTGATCGTCAAGTGGCCTGAGACGAATCCCCCAGATGAGCAGATTGCTACATGGGTGAAGGAGGCGCTTCGTCGTGATCCGTACGTGGATAGCGCGAATGTCAAAGTGGACGTCGAAAATTCGCACGTAGCGTTGTATGGCATTGTCGATTCACAACTTGAAAAAGAACATGCGGGTTGGATCGCGAGTCGCCAAATAGGAGTGGTTCACATCGATAATTCACTCACGGTACGCAAAGACTGGATTCCCAAGAGCGATGAAGCTATCGAAAAGGACCTAAAAGAACGTCTTGCGATGGATTTTCTGGACCCTGAGAATCGAGTAACTTGCAAAGTGGAAAATGGAGTTGCGCTGCTCGAAGGCTCCGTCGATTCTTGGTTCATGTGGCAAGATGCCGTTGCTCAAGCCGTGGCTGCTGGTGCTCGCGAGCCGCACGTGATGATTGATGTTCGTTATGGCGAAGCGAACAACACACCCTACTATGGCCCCTTTGATTACGTGCCGCGCTAGTTTTGGAATGGTCGAGTTACTTAATCGTTGCCGAAGTGAACGGCATACAAAGCGTGGCAATACCCTGCTCCCATTTTGCTTCTTCTTCTCGAAGAGAATCTTAGCGCTGCGACCAGATATCGCGCGATCCGATAAAATCGCCACGACGGCGCACTCTGGAAGCCTTTTTTTTTAACTGTGGTTCTGCTGCAAGATCCTCAGATTGGCATGCCGTCTGCGGTTGGTTTACTGCGGGTACGAAATTTTCACCTGTTGCCCATTTCATTCCGTCCCTCCAAAAAAGGAACCAGAACTATGAAGAAGTTCGGCACACTTGCTCGGAAAGGAGCTCCTGTCGATTGAGAGTGCAGTCAAGGCGCTCAGCGACAAGTTGACAAAATCTGAGTGCAGGCTTAAAGTCGATCTTGGATTCGCTTTCGGCGAAACGCACGAATATTCATTGATGAAATTTCGCGCCCTCCCGCATTCGAGGAGGGTGCTCTTGGATCACTGTCATGTGGCGTCAATTTCTTGGCTACTTGTGGTTCCTGGTCGCCGCGTTGAGCACCGCAAATGATGTCGTGTTGGCTCAGGCCAAGGCTCCAGACTATCCACGGTTAAGCGGCTTCCATGAGATGGAAGTTTCACTATCGGATTCTCAACCGCACATCGAATGGATGTTTTTGCCGCGGTCAATCCGACAGGCCGACAGTGGACGGCTAACGATGCCTAGCGTCTCGCAAGCTGTTGTGGCAGGTGAGCAAATCATTTGCGTAATCGCAGGTACGGCGTGCAGTGTCTATGCACTCAACGCCCAGAATGGGGAGATCCAGTGGCGTCACGACCACTCAACGAGGGACTACAGCGGCGAACCAAGTGTTGATCAGGAGCGTGTCTATTTTGGTTCGAAAGCGGGAGTTACAGCGCTTTCCCGCGACGATGGTCGCCTTCTTTGGCATTTCCCGATTGAGTACGGACACGGTGAAGGTGCCCCGCTTCCCATCGCCGGCCGTCTTTACGTTTCCGGCTACGATGGCTTCAGCTACGCGCTCGATTGTAGTACTGGTGAAATGATCTGGAAGCACAATCTCGTCGATTCTCCACTTGAGGATCCCCCAGGCTTCGACGGCGAGAAAGCTCGCTTTCAAGACATTGCAGCGCGTCCACGTGGATCGGCCAGCGATGGAGAGATTTTCGTTCAGTCTGTTTTCGATCAATCAAGGTTGATTGCTATTAGTTGCCAATCTGGCGAACGGGTCTGGGAATTTAAAGCTAAAGGCTGGATCGGTCCTGCACCCACCATCGTGGATGCTCAGGTCTTTATCTGTAGCCAGGACGAATTCCTCTACTGTCTGGACAAGAGTACTGGCAGGGAACTCTGGAAGTTCAAGACGCCTACCTGGAATTCGTCTCGAGTCGCAGTACACGACGGCACCGTTTATCTGCCCGTACACAGAGGCCGCCTGTATCAACTTGACGCAAAATCCGGCACATTGCGACATGCCTTCGATCTACCGCAAAGCGAAACGAACTTTGGAGCCGCCTATACCTTCCCAATCGTGCATGGTAACTCCGTGGTGTATGTCGAAGGCAATGGTCAGGTCCTGAACTTAAACGCTGAAAGCAATACGTTGCACTGGCAGTTCCGCCCGCGACCAGAATCCGAGTTGTTCACGGACCCAGTTACCGACGGTCAGCGAATCTTTGTAAGTTCCCGGCAGAACGACAAGCGGGGCGAAAGCGCCCTTATCGCATTAGGATTTGGCGGGCAAAAAACAGCATCGATTCTTCGAGGAGATTTTCCAGGAGTTGAGACGCTATTCCAAGACTTGGCGAAAATTGAAGAGGCTCAGCAAGATGGGCCCGCTGGTAACTTGTTTTATCTATCCGGAACCGGCCAGTTTTCCATCGTTTTCCCAAAGCAATTAGCGGACTGGGATGTAAGCGAACAGCTGGCTGCAGCTCGTGAAGCGGCGAAGCGCTTTTATTCAACACAGCTTGCATGGCTTGTCGAGGCAGCGGAGCTGGATGCGGTCCAAGAGTTAAAATTGAAAATTGCAAGCAACCGCGCTCACCAGAAGGTTATCAGAGAGCTGCTCGACTTGAAGACCGGCTTGGCGAAGACGAGTGCGCAGGCATTCCGGGAAAACGGCGTCAAGGATGCCTTTAAATCGCGATGCGATTCACTTTCAAAATCCATTGCCATGTTTGAGCCGTTAGCGCGTGGGTCAGCCGTCTATGAGGCGTTGCCATCGATTTTGACAGATGGCCAATCGCTTGCCCTCAAACGAAGCCTGCTTGAGCAGAATTCTTTTCTGTTTCGTGCGTTAAAAATAGCACCGGAGCAAGAAGGCAAGCTCAGAAAATCGATCGAAAACTTGACGGAAAATCCCCTGGACCTCCGTCCTGGTCAGATAGGAATTTTTTTCCGCGAAAACCGCGCCGTGCAAAATGCTGTGCGCGCAGTACTTGACGAGAAGCAGCGTAGGATTTGGGAGGGCGCTATTGAGAGATAGCGTCGGTTGAGAGACGCGCTAACGAGTCACTGCAAGGGATACAGTATGGCGTCAAGTACGTCCCCATCGCGGATAAACGGACCACATGCGCGCGAGCAACTCAAGTGGGAACAATTCGTCTTCATGTATCGGTCGGTGATCTGGCGCACATCGCTGGTTCGCAGTTTGCAGGAAGCCGATGTCCAGGATTTGGCACAGCAGGTACTGCTGGCGGTCGCGTCGACGATTGGTAACTGGGAGAACCCGTGACCCCGCAATACTTCCCATCTAGTTGGGCAAGCCATCTGGGGAGGCGGTGTCTGGGGATAGACGCAGTTAACTGTAAAACGTTAGCTCCTGCGGGACAAGCTAGCGGTGGCTACCGTATCCTTCGTCACCTTGCTTCGCTGAGACGTTTGAGCGATTCGTGGACCACCGGGGCGAAAAAAATATTGGCGTGCGAATCCGGACCTGGCTCGGCTTGATTGAAATCGTAGGCGGCAACCAGCCCCTGACTTGCAGGATCGATCTGCGAGTTCAAACCGCGGATAATGTCCTCTCTCGTTCTGGCGACGTTCCAGAAACGGACTTCATCCATCAGGCCTCTGAAATAGCGGAGATTCGCATCTCTGTTCATCCCCAAAACAACCTGGTAGGTCGTGGTACCAAAGTCGGCGGCCTCCTCAACTGACGACGCTTCCAATGAGCCGTCGATATAGAGGTGCAGCTTGTCGTCATCGCCTTTGACGACGGCAAAATGATGCCACCCTCCGTCGGTCATGTTTGTCTGGCTGACGATGTTGACTCCTCCCCCATTCGCTGGAGGGTTGCGGTGCACAACACGGAGACGTCCGTCAGGTCTGACCTCGGCCGCAACAGCCGTATCGGTTTCGCCTGATCTGATCGTGAAAATGGCGTAGTCAGCGGATATCGGACTCGATGAGCCGGGCTGAGTCACGTCCGGTTTGATCCATCCCTCGACGGTGAAGCTGGCCTTGTAAAAGGGTGGCTTACCGAGGTCTGCATAGCTCGCACCGTCGAGGTACATTGCGTGGTTTGAGTAAGAAGCGTTCGTCGGCGAGTCAGCAGTTTCTTGGTTCAAGGTGGAAGGTCTCGCAGCGACAGTGGCGACAATTTGCTTCTTCCGCTGAGAATAGAAGGTGCTGGGGTGAGCTCCGGTGAGGTCTTCCACCAGAGACAATGCCTCGACTTCAGCTGAATCCCGGGCATTGAGTCGGCGATAGGACGTCTGCTGGCCAACGTAGTGCGGCAAAGAATTGGGCTCGTGTTTCAACAGCCAAGCAGAGTGAAAAACGGCCGCGTACCAGTTCTCAGCCGTGGTGGCTGCTATTGCCTGCGATTGATGCCAAAACGGATCGAAGGCCGCTTTGGCCATTCGCCAGGCTTTTTCGTCAGGCATACTTTTGTATTCAAGATCGACAAGCACGACGTTGTTTGATTCGGTGGTCACAAACCATCGGCGGTCGGGAGAAGTGCGAGTGGCCACCTCGGGCGGTTCCCACTTTGCATCTTGTATCTTCTCCCGTGTCGCGACATCCCAAACCAGTCTTTCATTTTCGGACTCCGAGTAAATACGAGAACCATTGGGGCTGAAGGTCAAGCTGGTTATTGTGTCCGTGTGTCCGCTGAGGATCGTGTTTTCGTGCACTTTCGGTGCGTCCCAGATCCGCACGTTGTTGCTATGAACGGCGGCGGCCAGCCGTGTGCCATCGGGACTGAAGGTGACGGCCGAGACGCCGCCGTTGCCTGGGTAAAGGGTCATGGACTCCTGGCCGCTGTGAGCGTCGAACAGAATCACCGCTCGATCTGTTCCGCCCAAGGCGATCCGACTGCCGTCGGGGCTGAACGCGATCCCAAAGGCAGCTCCCGAACTGATATTGGCCGTCGCAATTTGCTTGCCGGCGGCAACATCCCACACTCGGACCTTTGAGTCATAGCCTGCTGAAACGAGTCGTTCTCCACGCGGGCCGAAAGCGACAGACCTCGCGAGCGCAGGTTGTACCTGGAGTGTGCGGATTTCGTTGCCGGAATGAGCATCCCACAGCTTGATTGTTTTGTCACTGCTTGCGGACGCGAGACACAACCCATTCGGACTAAAGGCCACACAGTACAACCCACCACGATGGCCTTTGAGTGTGGCGGTTTCCCCGTGTGAACGTGCGTCCCAGAGTTTGATGATTCCGTCCCAGCCAGCCGATGCGAGCGTGGTGCCATCTGGGCTAAACGCGACTCCGCGAACCCAACTGGAGTGTCCCCTGAGCACAGCGAGTTCTTCGCCGGTATGAGTATCCCAGAGTCGAACGGTGTGGTCATCGCCTGCGGACGCGAGCCGTGTCCCGTCCGGGTTGAAGGAAAGTGCGTTAACGGAGTTCGCATGCCCTTTCAGTGTGAATAGCACTTGGCTCGTCTGCGCGTCCCGTAGGATCATCGATCCATCGCCGCCGCCGGATGCAAATTGCCTGCCATCCGCGCTGAAGGCGACGCTGCCCGCGTGCTTCGTGTGCCCCCTGAGCGTAAGTTCGTTGGTCCCGTCTCGTACGTCCCAGATTTTGACGGTTGTGTCTTTGCTGCCGGAGACGAGGCGCGAAGCATCGGGACTGAAAGCAATACCCCAAACTGATTTGGCATGTCCGCTGAGCGTCGTTGTCAGTTTGCCCGATTGCGTTTCCCATAGTTTGATGACTGTATCGTCAGCGCCGGTTGCGAACTGAGTTCCGTCCGGACTGAAGGCGACACAACGGACGAGTCGATTGTGAGCTAATCGGTCTTCCGAAACAAGTTGCCATGTGTGCGTGTCCCACAGCGAGAACGTGCCATAACTAATTGTCACCAGCCGGGTGGCATCGGGACTGAATGCCACGCGTCGCGTATCCGACCTGCCTGTGCGGACGATGGTGATCAGCTCGCCGGATTGTGAGTCCCAGATCCGCACCGGTTGGTCACCATCACTTGTTGAAGCAATTCGCTTGCCGTCGGGACTGAAGGCGACGCCCAACACCGCAGTCGTGTGCCCGGTGATCGTAGTGATCTCCGCGCCCGTCTTTGCGTCCCAGAGCTTGAGGGTCTTGTCAGAACTCGCAGATGCGATGCGATCTCCGGTCGGGTTAAACGCAACGCATTCAATCGAGCCGGTATGACCGCTCATGGCGTGGATGACTTCACCCGACTCCGCGTCCCAGATTCTGACCTTCTGATCAGCCCCACCCGTGGCAAATCGGGTACCATCCGCACTGACCGCGAGACCCATTACGAGGCCATCGTGCCCCGCGAGTGTAGCGAGATTCTGGCCGGTTACTGCATCCCACCGTTTGATCGTCCCGTCACCGCTTGCCGAGGCAAACCACTTGCCATCAGGACTGAAGGCGACTTCGTTCACTTCGTCGGTGTGTCCATAACACGTAATATCGCTGCCCTGGAAACGTCGATTGCATTGGTGCCACTCGAAGTTGTCACGATAGTCCTGGGGGATCTGGTGCAGCAGACTTCGAGCCTCCACCGCACGATCTTCATCGTACCTGGCT
>JBBQRC010000256.1:0-7033 GCA_038215215.1 Pirellulales bacterium | reverse complement strand
AGATTGCGCAGATACAACCACTGCGAAGCAAAGTTGGTAACTAAACTGCTGGATCGCGAATCTGCGAGCATCCGCCGCGTCTGTCGCTCCAGTTCTTGAGGCTCATGCAATTTTCCCTGTTCGGCCAAATTCAGCAGTTCTTCGTCCGGAAGGTTGCTCCATAGAAAAAAGGAGAGCCGCGAAGCGAGTTCGCTATCGCTGATCGAATAGACAGTACCGGGCGCCACGTTGACCGGATCGCGCTCCAGACGAAACAGGAAGTGTGGGCTGATCAAGATGCCGCTCAGCGCCGCTTCCACACCGGCTTCGAAGTCGCCGCTTAGACGGGCTGCTGCGTAGAGCTTCATGGGCTGCACGAAATCTTCGTCAGTGACGGGTCGTCGGTAAGCACGGCGTAAGAGACTCGCTACGATCTGCTGCGCGCAGGTGGTTTCCTCCGCGGGGCTGCTCGGGACGCAAATCAACACGCGCTGACGACTCAGCGACGTGTCGGAGTTTGGGGCATCGGATTGTGCAACCACGCTACTACTATCGGCATTTAAGGGGCCGGTGATGGAGACTTGGAAGATCGCCGGTGTGAGTCGAGGATGGCGATGCATGTTAAAATGTGCAGCGTAAGGCTCTCGCTTGGACTCCAGCAGCGAAGATGGCTGCTTTACAAACGTGACGCCCACCGCATGGGATCCCGCCGTCACCTGGACGCGGGCGATCAGGTGCGCGTCGATGTCATTGTGGTTCTTATCCTTCGGTGGCTTGACGGTAAACTCGGCGGTGACCTCCCGATCCATCAGCACTTGCAGTTGGTGAGGTCCTTTGAGACCCTCCACCTCTTCGTTGCGATCGCGCGTCAGCCGTATCTGGATTGAGTACTCGCCGGCTTGTGGGAAATTGTAGTGGATCAATGCTCCGCCGCGCGTCCCGAGGGGAAGCCCAGGTACATGCTCTTCTTGCGTCATGTCTGGGCGCAGGCGAATCGTCTCACCCTCGGGCGAACGCAGTTTCGAACCCATGGCTAGACGGCTGATCTTGTGGGCGGCCGAAATGTAACGCTCGAACAAAGTAGGATTTAAGTCAGTTACTGTGATGTTGTCAAAGCCGCCACTCGCTTCGTCAGTCGGTAGCAAACTGGCCGCATCGATCTCTAGCCCCAGCAGATCTCGAATCGCATACTGATACTCAGTGCGGTTCAGTCGCCGCAGCGATTCGGTGCGGCCCGGACGTGGCTGCAGTTGTGCTTGCCGGTCCAGTGCATTCTCCAGCTCCGCTAGCACTTTTTCGTAAGTGTGCTGGTCCGGACGCTCCGCCTCTTTGGGAGGCATCTGGCGAGCTTGCAATTTGCGCACGACGCGTTCCCAGAGCTGTGAGTGGGAGCCGATACTCGACAGCGGCTCGTCCCCAGCTAAGACTAGACCGGCCTCGGGCGCATCGATCCCGTGGCAGTCAATACAATAGCGATTGACGAAGCCCGCCAACGATTGTTCGGCGGCTGGAGGGCTCGTGTTTGGCTGCGCGACACAAATCTCGCAACTGAGCAAGAGCCACAGCGAGCTTGCCAGCAGAAATCTGCGGGTTGGGACTGAAACGAACATTGGGGACTCCTAATGGCAATTGCTTAAGCATACCAGCCAGGCAGAATATTTCCTATTCGGATTCGCCTTGCTACCGCCCTTCCCCAGAGGTTCACCCTTTAAACTATCGCCTGAGCGGCACAATTGCAGCCACTGCGTCACCCCCGACAAAAAGGGGCCTTTGATGGTCAGCATCAGCTGACTGGGGTAGAATGGAGGCTCCTACCAGGATCCTCCTCCCACCGGTATTTTGTTTCCAGAAGTGATTTCATGTTGATCCGTTCTTGGCACCCCTGCTGGATGATCACTTGTCTTGTCCTGTGCGCAGGCACAGCCAGCGGGCAAGATTCGCCCGCGATTTTACGCAGCTTTATTGAAAGTAATTGCGTCGACTGCCACTCGGCCGACAATGCCGAGGGTGACTTAGACTTGCTTGAATTGATTCAGCGGCCGCTGTCGGACGATGATTTGCCACGCTGGATCAAAATTCATGATCGCGTTGTTGCCGGTGAGATGCCCCCTGCAGAGAAGTCGCCTACAGCACAGGTGACGGTCCGTGAGCGGGTACTATCCGAAGAGCAGACCGAACCGTTCACGTCGCAGTTATTTGCTCGCTTGGTCGACCTTGATCGTCAAACTTTGGCCAATACGGGCCGTACCGTTTGGCGGCGATTGAACAGGTACGAATACGAGAACAGTCTTCGCGACTTGCTTGACGCACCTTGGCTGCAGCTCAAAACCATGTTGCCGGAAGATGGTGAACTTCAGCGATTCAATAAGATTGGCGAGGCGCTCGATGTCTCGCATGTCAACTTAGCTCGTTATATGCAAGCTGCTGACTACGCGCTGCGGCAGGTACTACCCAAGCATCTCGACATGCAGCCAACGCAGGTGCGCCGATTTTATGCTCGTGAGCAGTCCTCTTTCAATCGAAAAGTACATTACACAGAATTCAACCGGAGTCCGGAGCGAGCCACGTTTCCCCTCATTGATTACGAGGCGGATCTGCCGGTCCTGCGCGATAAATCGCAGCCATTCACTGGCGGTTCTAGTGAGCCAGAGTTACGCGAACGCGAGGCGTTTGGTGTTGTCGCCAGTAGCTATGAACCGATTGAAACGCGTTTCAATTCCTTTAAGGCAGACGAGGCGGGACGTTATAAACTCAGCTTCAAGGGCTACACGTTTTGGGCCGCCGGTGAGGAAAAGAAATGGTGGCGGCCAGACCGCGAAAAGACTTCGCGCGGGCGACGCTCGGAACCGGTAGCCATCTATGCGGTGTCGCCGCCGCGACAACTGAGGAAACTCGGCGAATTCGATTTCCAAATTGAGCCTACGATTCAAGAGTTGGACGTCTTCCTGCTTGAAGGAGAATCCATTCAAACAGACGCCGTGCGATTGTTTCGCTCGCGCCCCTCGAACTGGCATAACCCATTGGCGGAAGCGGACGGCATGCCAGGAGTCGCTTATAATTACATGGAAGTCGCCGGTCCGATCCACGACACGTGGCACCCGCGTGGTACACAGTTACTGTTGGGTGGTTTACCAACCGTGAAGCGCGGCGGACGGATTGAAGTCCAGCCCCAAAATATCGATGCCGACGCGCGACGCCTCCTGCTGAGTTTTCTCACTACCACCTATCATCGCCCAGTGGCACCCACTGAGGTCGACCGATTTACCGGAGTGGTGGATGTGGCGCTGGCCGCACAATTGGGCTTTGAAGAGGCCATGATCGCTGGCTATACAGCAATTCTCTGTTCACCGGAGTTTTTGTGCCTAGAAGAGCCCGTTGGCCCCTTAGATGATGCCGCCATCGCAGCTCGGCTGAGTTTGTTTCTCTGGAACAGTCTCCCCGACCCGGAGCTGCGTGCCTTGGCGGCGGCCGGCAAGCTGCGCGACAAAGAAGTCTTGCGGCAACAAGTCGAGCGGTTGTTAGCGGATCCAAAATCGCAGCGTTTTATAGATGCCTTTTTGGCGTATTGGTTGGACTTGCGAAAGATCAACGACACTTCACCTGACGAGCTGATGTATCCCGACTATTACCTCGATGATGCGCTGGTGGACGCAGCGTTGGCGGAGACGCAGTTATTTTTCGCGGAATTAATACATCAGAATTTGCCAGCCCGCTGCACCATCGCCGCCGATTTTACGTTCGCCAATGAACGACTTGCCCAACATTACCAACTTCCGCTCGTTGAGGGCGTGGCCATGCAACGGCTCTCGCTGCCCAAGGATAGCCCACGTGGCGGGTTGTTGACGCAAGCCAGCGTGCTCAAAGTAACAGCCAACGGTACGACCACCTCACCGGTCGTACGTGGTGCTTGGGTCAACGAACGGATTTTGGGTATTCATAGTCCACCTCCTCCGAAGAGCGTGCCGGCAATCGAACCCGATACGCGTGGTGCGACGACGATTCGGCAACAATTGCAGTTGCATCGTGCCGACACAAGCTGCAACGGCTGTCACGCCATCATTGACCCGGTCGGTTTTGCCCTCGAAAACTTTGATGTGGCTGGAGGCTGGCGCGATCATTATCGAAGCTTGGGGGATCAGGGAGAAGCAGCGGTTGGCTTCGGCAAAAATGGCCAACCGTTTGCCTTCCGCCAAGGACCTGTCGTTGACGCCACAGGAAATCTCAGCGATGGCAAAGCGTTTGCAGATATTTTTCAGTTGAAGCAACTATTGCTGGCCAACGAGCAAGCAATCGCCAAGAATTTATTGCATCAATTGACGATTTATGCCACCGGCGCGCCGATGAGGTTTAGTGACCGAGTGGAAGTCGATAGTATCTTGGATCGACTGGCTAGTGGCGATTATCAGTTGAAATCGATGATCGTCGAAGTCGTGACCAGTGACATGTTTTTACATAAGTGATCTCCCATGCCCAACTTCATCGATAATCAGGTTTTGTCACGGCGGACCGTATTGCGTGGTCTAGGCGTAAGCCTGGCTCTACCTTTACTCGATGCGATGATCCCAGCCGTGTCACGGGCCGCCGCGATCAGTGAGGTCGATGTAAATAATCCTCCGCGGCGTCTGCTGGCGATTTGCAATAACTTAGGTTTGCTACCGGAGCAGTTTTTTCCAACGGGAACCGGTCGCGACTACACGCTGTCTCCCTACCTCCAACTGCTCGAGCGTCATCGCCAAGACTTTACGGTTTTCAGCGGCGTGTGGCATCCGGATGTGGATGGCGGCCATCCTGCGGATATCTGCTTTTTGACTGCCGCACCTCATCCAGGCAGTGGAGGGTTCCGCAACACGATCTCACTTGATCAATTCATCTCCGAACGCATCGGTCACTTAACGCGCTTCCCATCCATGACACTCGGGGTCAACGTGCAGCAAGGCCAGCGCAGCTTGTCGTGGACTGGGGCGGGCGTGCTCATTCCCTGTGAAGAGAAACCGTCGGCTGTCTACAAGCAACTTTTTTTGCAGGGCTCGCCGCAAGACATCGCTTTGCAATTGAAAAAGCTGGAACTCGGTCAAAGCATCATGGACGCCGTGGCTGGGCAAACCAAAGACCTGGTGCGCACTCTGGGTCCGAAAGATCGAGTCCGCGTGGATCAGTACCTCACGGGTGTCCGCGAGTTGGAAAAGCGATTGGTTGCCGCCGAGCAATGGGAGCATGTCCCGAAACCTAAGACGACCGTCCCCGCTCCGGTGGATCCGACTGACCCTAAGGAATACATGGAAAAAGTACGCTTACTGTACGATATGTCGCGATTGGCTCTGGAAACCGACTCGACACGCGCCATCACACTGATGCTCGATAGCGTCAATTCACCGGCGATCGAAGTCGCAGGTGCGGACATTACCGAAGGCTATCACAACCTGTCGCATCACGGTAAGAACGAAGCCAAAATCAAGCAATTGGAAGCGATTGATCAAGGGCACATGCGTTTACTCGATGAACTTTTTACAAACATGAAAAATGTGCATGAGGGGAGCGAATCCCTGTTGGATCGCACCATGGTTCTGTACGGCAGCAATCTCGGCAATGCCAATACCCACGTGACCACCAATCTACCGATCTTGTTTGCCGGTGGTGGCTTCCGTCACGGCCAGCACTTGGCGTTTGATAAGCAAAACAATTATCCACTGCCAAACTTATTTGTCTCCATGCTGCAGCGGATGGACATGGGGGTCGATCGTTTTGCGACGGCCACCGGCACCATGCGCGGACTGGATTTTGTCTAGCGCAGTGTGGTGACTTGTTTTGAGGCGCGCCAAAGCTTCTGCAAAATGTCCTTAGGCTACGCCAGGAGTTCTCGTACGGGTGCGCTCGGTTCGACCCCAGTGAGTTTTTGATCGAGCCCTTGGAACTGGAAAGTAAAACGGTCGTGATTAATGCCCATGCATTCTAAAATGGTGGCGTTAAAATCATTGACGTGCACCGGACGCTCGGCGATGTTGTAACTAAAGTCATCCGTTTCGCCCACCGAAACGCCACCCTTGATGCCGCCGCCGGCCAGCCACATGGTGAAACAGCGCGGATGATGATCGCGGCCGTAGTTCTCTCGGGTTAGGCCTCCTTGGCAGTAGACGGTGCGACCAAATTCACCACCCCAAACGACCAGCGTTGACTCCAGCAGCCCGCGTTGCTTGAGATCGCGAAGCAGGGCAGCGGTCGGTTGATCGACGTCGCCACACTGGGCAGGCAGGTCGCCAGCGATGTTGCCATGTTGGTCCCAGCCGCGATGCAGGATTTGCACCACGCGCGTACCGCGTTCGACCAGTCGCCGCGCCAACAGTGCGCTAGCGGCAAAGGTTCCCGGTTCACGCACCGCTGGGCCGTACATGTCGAGTGTCGCTTGGCTTTCTTCCTGCCAGTTAATCAGTTCCGGAACACTCTTTTGCATCCGAAAGGCCATTTCGTATTGGGCGATACGCGTTTGGATCTCGGGGTCGCCGAGTTGATCAAAGCGATGTTGGTTCATCATGGCGAGCGCATCGAGCATGGTCCGCCGGTCCTCGCGTCGGACGCCGGGCGGGTTCGGTAGGTACAGCACGGGGTCGCCACTACTGCGCAGGGCGACTCCGTTGAAGCGTGTGGGGAGAAAGCCGCTGCTCCACATCCGTGTGAATAGCGCCTGGGCAGGTGCCCGCGCGGACCAACTGGGGGTTAAGACGAGGAAAGCTGGCAAGTCATTACTGGCACTCCCCAGTCCGTAAGCCAGCCAACTACCGAGGCTGGCTTTGCCAGGCACTTCGCTGCCGGTCATTACAAACGTGCAGGCGGGATCGTGATTGATCGCATTGGTGTAAACCGTCTTTACCACTGCGATGTCGTCCACTAACTGGGCCGTATGCGGCAGCAACTCGCTCACCCAACGCCCACATTCACCGTGTTGTTTGAACTTGAATTTGCTGGCCGCGACGGGCAACCGTTTCTGTCCGCTGGTCATGGTCGTGATCCGCTGACCCATGCGAATCGAGTCGGGCAGATCCTTATCAAAATACTCATT
>JBBQRC010000255.1:0-7035 GCA_038215215.1 Pirellulales bacterium | reverse complement strand
GTACCGGCTGGTGCGGAGAGTCGCGCGATCGTGGGGCTGGATAAATACACGGGCAAAGAATTATGGCGGGCCGATGCTGATAGCCTAGGAATGGTGTGGGGAACTCCGGCACTCGTGAAAACCGGCGATGCGACAGAGTTGGTTATTGGAGCCCCTTCGGAAATCTGGGGACTGAATCCTACGAACGGCAAACTCCGCTGGTTTTGCAACTACATCGATAGCGAGCAATTCAGTTCCAGTGTGGTCGTGGCGGGTGATACCATCTACGCAGTAGAAGGACGCGGTGGTGGTTCAGTCGCCGTCAAAGCAGGCGGCAAAGATGATGTGAGCACCACGCAAGTGGTTTGGAAGGGACGCGATAGTTCGTCTTTTGCTTCGCCCATTGTCTACCAAGGGCGGCTTTATTATGTCTCCCGCCGCACCATCAGTTGTGTCGACGCAACCACTCACGACAAAATATTTGAAGGCGGATTTTCGTCGACGATGGAGGGTCAGCCAGCCTCAGAAGTCAGCCCTCGCGGTCAAGTTGGCCCTGGTGGAAGTGCTGGTGGCGGACCTGGAGGTGGTCGTGGTGGTCGCGGCGGAGGTGGTATGGGGGGCGATTATTCATCCCCGGTCATAGCGGACGGCAAAATCTATTATGTGGCGCGTAGTGGGGAGACTTATGTTCTCGCCGCCGCCGCGGAGTTCAAGCAGTTGGCCGTCAATCGCGTCACCACCGACAGCGAGGATTTCAGTGCGACACCTGCCGTCAGCCACGGGGAGTTATTCATTCGCTCTGACAAACATTTGTACTGTGTATCCGGCAAAAAATAGTGCCGGAGGAGAGGCTCGGGCCACAGCGAATTTCCTAACATCCACTGCGTTTTTTCCCTAGAAACAAAAACTCGACTTGTCGGTGCGCGCAGCGGATTTTAGGTCCTCCAGCGACAAGTGGTGCCACTCCAGCTTATTTTTTGGCAATCGATTCAATCAGTACGCCAACTCCTAGCGCGATCATGCTAGAGCTATTGAGAATGAAGTGCACCATCAAAGAGGGCCAGATCGAATGGGTCGCTCGATAGAGTAGTCCTAAGATAATGCCCAACACAATCAAAGGGATGAAACTGAGGCCATAGCCAAGGTGTGCTAAGCCAAACAAGATGCCCGTCACAATCGCAGGCCAGAGCGGAGGCACTAGATTCCCAGCAGTGGACTCCTCAAACTCAGGATTGTCCGGTCGTGTTATAGTCGGCGTCAACGGCGACGCCAAAGCGGATTCATCAGCGTCAATCAATGGAATCGACGTTCCAGCTAACGCAAAGTTCGCAGAATTCGCAATGGACGCTTCGCTTGTACCAAACAAAATGGTCTTCAAGGAACTGGTCTGCCAGGATTGCAGCCAACCTTGAAGCAGAACGCGGAAGAGAAACTCTTCTACCACCGGCGCAATGAGCGCCGCGCTGACGACAGCCAGCAGGTAAGCGTTCATCGAACCATCACTTTTCATCGCTTCCAGCAGCGGATGTTTATAGGTGTTGTCCATGCCGATACTAACGACCGCCATGAGCGCGTAAACGAGCGGCAGTACGGCAACCGCTGCGACGACACCGATCGCTAAATGTTTGCCCCAGGCCCTGATTCCGAAGCCGACTTGCGTTAAATTCGTTTGGTGCCGCACCATAATCCACAGTACGATACTGAGCATTGCCGCTAGATTACCGACGCCGAGCAATGTTACAAAAGAGAGCGGCAAGCTATTTTCGTCGGTCAGTGCCTGGCGGTTGATGCCAAGCCACCGGGAACCCACGGTGGCAAATTGATATTGCCAGAAGTAGATCATGCCGCCGGCGAAAATAAGATCTACCAGGCCCCATACTCGCGGCTTCCATGTTTCCACAACCAACACCGGCACACCGCGGAACGCTCGTGAGAGCAAGAATATCCAACTTGTTAGCGATCCGACAACGAGCAGCGCGAACAGCATCAGGAATGCAGACAGTGCGAGTGCGACCAATGGATGTTGCTCAAGCAGCTCGGGAGAGATGTTGGGTGATTGTGCACTGTCCATCAACTTTGATCCCAGACCGTAAGTAGGCCCGTAAGTAGGCCCGTAAGTAGGTTAGTCAGGCCCTGAGAAAAATCAGGCGGCGGTGCGGCCAACCTTCATGGCTTGCAACACGTAGTCCACTCCAGACGCCAGGGTTATGGCGACGGCGATCCACAGCAGGGCAGTGGCGGTCCAGGATAACCAGGCGGCCGCTGTCATGCCACCTTGATCCAGCATTAGCAGGCAAGCCACGACCGCAGCACACTGAAAGACCATTTTCCATTTCCCGAGCCAACGAGCCGAGAAATCTCCCCCCTGCCCTTCCACCATGGCGCGCAGGCTAGTCACTAAAAACTCTCGGCCAATGATGAGCGTGACCATCCAAGCCTGAACATGACTACCCGCTACACCGACCAGCGCAATCAGCGCGGCGGTGATGATAATTTTGTCGACAAAAGGATCGAGGATACGACCGAGCTTGGTGATTTGATTGAAACGTCGCGCCCACCAACCATCAATAAAATCGGTACTGGCCGCCACGATAAAGGCAATCATGGCCGGTAGGTAATGCCCCAGTTCGATGAGCAAACCGACAACGATGGCCAGTAGCAGTCGCAGCATCGAAAGAGCATTAGGGACGTTGACGACCTTGGAAGAGACGGATTGCGATGCCATGGCAGCGGTTCAATGGGTTAGATGGTGCATGGGGGACAAATTTACCGCGCTGAGCCAACGGCAGCCGCGATCAGATCGTAGTCGCGATGACCGACGATTTCGACCGGCACCAATTGGCCCATCGCCAACTGCTTTTTCTTTTGTCCTGTGACGTAAACCAAGGCGTCGACGTCGGGCGCGTCGGCGTAGCTACGTCCTAACCAGACGTTGCGTTCGGCATCCACGACCTTGTCGATCATTATTTCCATCGCCCCACCCACTTGCCGCTCGCACCATTCGAACGCCAAGCTCTGCTGGACTTCCATCAGGCGATCGCGCCGCGCTAGCTTGACGTCGTCCGGCAAATGGTTGGGCAGTTTGGCGGCTGGAGTGTCCGGTTCGAGCGAATAGGTGAAGACCCCCAGTCGTTCGAACTTAGCTTCGCGAACAAAGTCGACCAACTCCTCAAACTGTTCGTCGGTTTCACCGGGAAAGCCAGTAATAAACGTCGTGCGTAAGACGAGATTGTCAATCCTGGCGCGCAATTGATGCACCAACTCGCGAGTCGCTTGCGGGTCGACCCGACGCGCCATACGTTTGAGCATCTCACCATTAAAATGTTGGAGCGGCATGTCGATGTAAGGAACGATTTTGTTCGATTCAGCGATGTGTTCAATCAACGGCTCGTCGATGTACATGGGATAGAAATACATCAAGCGAATCCAGTCGATACCGGGTACCTGCTCTAATTGTTGCAGCAGTTCTGTCAGCCGACTTTCGCCATAAATATCGCGGCCGTAGTAGGTCGTATCCTGGGCGACAATAATCAGTTCGCGAGCACCGGAAGCAGCCAATTGTTCAGCTTCGCGAATCACTTCGGACATCGGCTTGGAAGCATGTTTGCCGCGCATTTTGGGAATCGCGCAGAAGGTACACAAGCGATCGCAGCCTTCAGAGATTTTCAAATAGGCGAAGTGTTGAGGCGTAATGCGCAGCCGTTCTGTGTCGGATAGCGCGCGAATGGGAGCCGGCCGAAAGATCGTCCGCTGCTCCTCCAGTCCATCGATCAGCCTGGCCGCCATTTTCGTGATTTCGTCCCTGCCAAAGACACCGACTAGGGAATCAATATCCGGCCGCATGTCGAGCAGATGCTCGCGTTCTCGTTCGGCTAGGCAACCTGAGACGATCACTCCGCGAATCTTACCTTGCCGCTTTAGCTCCAGCATTTCGTCGATGGCTTCCAGCGACTCTTTCCGCGCGTTGTCGATGAAGCCGCAAGTATTGATGACCACAAAGTCAGAGTCTTCCGGCGCTGTCACAAGCTGATAGCCATCATCGCGGAGCAAGCCTAGCATCCGCTCACTGTCCACCAGGTTCTTGGGGCATCCCAGACTGATAAACGCATAGCGTCCGCGTGTCGCGGCAGTTGGATCCATTTTCAACGTAACTTGAGTGGCAGTTTCGTCGACGATTGGCAGGCTAAACTGGGGCATGTGAGGGACTTGAGTGACTGTTTTTTGTCTGCCTGGAAGGCTTTGCCAGACAAGGAATGAGGCCGGTGGTTGGGTGCCTTCGCCCAAGCTACTTACTTGGATGCTATCTACTCGGATATTGGGCAGACGGCTGAATCCTAGGGAATAAGCCCCGAATTATACCCATAAACCCAAAAAGTGCATGTCTTCTTTTGGCAGATGCAGTGATTAGTTGCTGGACGAGCAATTTTCCGAGTGTACGGAGCCTACCGGACACTAGTGCCGGTTGCGTTTTTCCTGCAGTTGCTTGCTCGCCGACAGCAGCGCCGCCCGCTCGCTGGAGGAGAGTGCCGCGTTCCCCTCGCGATGCAGCTTACGTAGGATTTCGTCGACATCGGTGGGGCGAGAAACACTGGAATCACTGGCCGCGAAGGGTACTGTACCCTCTAAATCGACGTCGGAATTGAGGTGCATATCGGCTTGGCGAACATGTGCCGTGTCGCGACGCGTTGCAGGTACGGTTCGGTGAGGCGTCAATTGTTCGTCGACCTCCGTCGACCGCGTTGACTCCCAGCGACCACCAACAAACAAATAAACGGCCGCAGCCAACATGCCGTACCAACCAGTAATGATCTGGTTGTCGTTCCATTCGAGGGCGGCGCAGGTCAACCCCGCCCCCAAGCACAAGCAAGATAAATGTGAGTCCAGGGCACCCAAGGTCGCGTAGATTTGCGAGGGAGTGAAGCGGCGACGACGAATCTTGAACACAGCGAAAACCAGCGCCCGCATGTCAAACGGGACGGTGGGCAGGACGTGTAAGCTGCCGATGAAGAGATTGACCCACATGATTTGAGAGGCCCAGGCGCGACTAGTCCAGCCACACTTGAAGTCGAGCAATTCGCCCGCAGATAGAGCGGCTTGGCTAGTTGGAGCAATGGCGGCTGAGACGATAAAGCCAAGCAAGATCAAGGCGGCGGTGGCGACTTGTCCAGCCACGGCGTAAGCGAACATGACCGGGGCATCCAACCGCTCGTAATCCGTGGACAGGTTACCTGCTGGTCCCACCACCGTTTCGAACTGATTGGCATGAGCCCCCATGGCGAGCTGCTGGGCTGCGACACGGACGACCAAGCTGCTGAGCCAAACGAGCGGCAGCGTGACCGCCGCTGTTTGAAGTTCCGCCATCCCCAGTTTAGTGAAACTCAGTAAAACCAGGGCAATCGCGAGGCTCGGCAAGGTAATTAACAGCGAAGAGTGGATCTCTACGTAGCCGACGCCCCACGCTGCAGGTAATCGAAGCGTCCACAAACGAACTCGATCCAAAAGTTCTGTGATTGAAATCATAATGCCCGCACAAGTGCTGAAAGCCGACCAAGTAAGAGCTTCGTTGGGCTAAGGTCACCCGGTCCTATTGTACTCCATTGGCACTTCAAGCAAGCTTTTAAGTCGCGCCGCTTTGAAATAACAGAGCTTTCGGCCGCGAGCCGCTCGCGCCTTGGCGGGTTGGTATAGACCGAAAAGTACCCTAAGTGTTATCACTTATTGAGAATCCCCCAAGCGGCCGTTCGGTAAGCGTAAAGCCCGCGTCACGCGGAATTTGCTGGAGTCCAGTGAAGCGAGCCGACTCAATAACACTCGATGGAAATATGAAAAAGCTCTTTTTTTCGGTTGGTGAGCCCAGTGGCGACCTCCACGCGGCCAATTTGATGCGGAGCCTGCAAACTGCAGCCATTTCCGAGTTCGCGGCGGCTGCCCCAGCCATGCGTGGATTTGGGGGGCCGCACATGAGGTCAGCCGGCTGTGGTTTGGATTACGAATTGACGAAGCTAGCGGTAGTCGGCTTTGCGGAGGTACTGCCTAAATTGCGAGAATTCTTCCGCGTGGCATACATTGCCTCGGACGTCTTCCGCCGCGACCGGCCGGATGGAGTCGTGTTGGTCGACTTTCCAGGATTTAACTGGCACATCGCCAAGCGGGCGAAAGAAGCGGGTGTGCCCGTGTTTTATTATCTGCCTCCCCAATTGTGGGCTTGGGGAGCTTGGCGACTCAGGAAAATGCGGCGTTATGTTGATCACATCCTCTGCAATCTCCCTTTCGAGCCAGCCTGGTATGCCAAACACAATCTGCAGGTCGAATACGTTGGGCATCCGTTCTTCGACGAAGTTGCACATCGCCAACTTGATCAAAAATTCATGGCGAAGTGGCGATTTTGGGACGGCGCCCAAGTGGTGGTGCTGCCCGGTTCGCGGTCCCGAGAAGTCAAATCGATTTGGCCAATGCAGTTGGCAGCCATTCGCGAACTCTCGCGGCGGCATCCTGCTACGAGGTTTCTGGTGGCTTGTTATGAGGACCGTCACTGCTTAGCTTGCCAACGCGAATTGACTGCCTTGGACGGCGATTTGAACTTGCAGTTCTTCTTCGGTCGCACCAGCGAATTGATTGAGCTGGCCGATTGTGCGTTGATGAAGTCCGGTTCGGTGAGTTTGGAGATGATGGCGCGACGGACACCGGCCGTGGTGGTCTATCATTCCAGCCGTTCGTTGTATGCGATTGGCAAATGCCTAGTGAACCTGGACAGTATGACGTTGCCCAACATGATGGCGGGCAAATGCATCATGCCCGAATTTTTGGCGGTCGGGGGAACGGCTAAGGCTACGGCTCAAGCGGTGGCCGCCATGGACCAGTTGCTGGGTAGCCCTGATGCTCGAGCGGCCCAGCGTGCCGAATTAGAGAAACTTTCTCAGCGTTACGCTCGGCCTGGGGCGAGTGATCGCGCGGCGCGAGTCATCTTGAGCCAGTTGGGGCTGGCGTGCGCAAGTGCAAGAGAACAAGCCGCTTAGATAGCCCCGTGGCATTGCCTGGCTTAATGAAGGGCATGGG
>JBBQRC010000254.1:0-7037 GCA_038215215.1 Pirellulales bacterium | reverse complement strand
GTACTTGGTGACCTTGTCGAACTTCATCAAGGTCTTTTCGTTAGCCATAAGACTGGTTGAGGGGGTTTTGAAGTTGTAATCGGTATGCGCCCAGGCACCGCTATTGAATTCAAAAGTACGCTCCCAACTGCGCAGGTGTGCCTTGATTGAACCTGTATCCAATTCATCTTTCGGATAATCGACGGTGCTCTCTTTGCAGGTCACGTAGCCACCGGTGCTGTCCGCCATGACCAGCGTGTGCTTGCTATCCTCGTGCTTGAAGAAGCAGAAAATCCCTTCCTCTTCCATCAATCGCGAGACGAAATTGAAATCGGTTTCACGGTATTGCACCCAATACTCGCGTTTAGGGTGATTTCCCTTGACTTTGGATGAGTCAAAATCGGAAAACCCAAGATCCTTAAAGACCTTCTCAATGACTTGGACCACAGTCATATCTTGGAAAATGCGGCAGTCGGAGGTCTGCGTCAGAAACCACAACCAGGGGACAACAACGACATGATAGGCACGATTGCCGTCCCCAAGTTCATCCGCAGCAGAAAATCGCTTTACAAAGCCGTTAAAGAATCGTCTTCCTTGATCGTCGTAGTCCAAAGAGAAGGTGACGTTTTTGCCGACGAGATCCACCCCCTGAATGCCAGGGTTTGCAGAGATCAGATTGAGATCGAATGTGAACAGTCGGGAGAGTTCTTCCTCACCCACGAAGTCGATCAATTGAACGGCATCTTCACCCAATGGAGTCTGGATGTTGATGGAGCGGGTTGATTGTTTGAATGCCATGAGAGTAGTACCTAAAAATGTTCGACCAAAGCATCCGATTGTACGTTAAGGCGGCAAGCGCCCGTGAGAAAAGACCCCCAAAGAATGATGCTGGCGACGTAGATGTGACTACCCACCGCAAGAATTATTATCGATGGAAGTGGGCTTTTGTTGCGAAGGAAATTTATTCTTTCAACCAAATGGCGCAGAGCTAGGCCTTTTGCGGGTACGTCAGACTGCTACTCGTTTTACTTTTCTGATTACTTTTCTGTCACAGGCAAATATTTCCAAACCAGCATGCCAACGATAGCGAAAAAGGAGAGCATGCCGAGCAACGCGAACAGATTGGCAGCAAATTGAAGTTGCCGGTCTCGACGTCGAGCCTCTGGTGCCCATTCTAGCTCCCCTTCCTGCTGAATGCCTTTGAGGAAAGCACTTTTGACAAACGCTTGGCGTCCCGGTTCGGCCCCAGAAGCGGCAAAATAGCAACCGCCAAACAGAAATTGCTCGTAGGCCAAATTGGCTTCCGTGAGCGGATTAAAACCAAACCCGCGCGACAGGACAGCGCGGAGATTCTCGCCAAAGCGTCCTCGAATACGGCACAAGAGCATGAATAGTCGCGAGTTATAGCGATGCTTGAGAGCGCTGTCCTCTTGGAACAGCATATAAATCCAATCCTCGAACGCCCCTACTGCATGCGCCGCGATGGCCTCTAAACGTGTTTCCTCGGGCGCATTCCACAACTCACAGCCTTTGCCAAATCGAAAATCGCGCGACTTATCTTCGCCTACGCGTTTGATCAGTTCTTGGAATCCGTCATCCTTCTCCATTTGTGTGATGAGCACGGTGTTAGAGCAGCGCACCAGCAGTTCTTGCCTCAGTAGGCTAAGGTCTTTCTGCGCTGCCGTCTGAACCTGACTGCTGGCTGATTCGACCAAGTCAAAAGGAATGGTGGTAATCAAGCCATTAATCGGACAGAGGGTCTGACGTTTCTTGGCCAGGAGGCTGCAGACATAACGCAACTTTTGTTCACGCTCGAAAATATCTTTGGAGGAAAGTTGAGGGGAACGTGGCGGTTCCTGGGTGGCAGACCGCTGCCCCATCAATTCACTAATACCACCTTCGGGCAACAACATTGTCCCACCGACCCCGGCGGGCGCTGCTTGCATCGCTGCTGGCGGCGCCAGGAATGCACCTTCGGTCAGCGTTTGTGAAATATTTTCCGCGGCTGCGGGGCGGGCCGCGGGAGCGCTACCGCCGGCGGCGAACATGGCCGCGTCAATCGTGCCACTGATGGCTGAATCGGCAGCGGCGGGCACCTGCGAGCCACCGCTGCTGGGACCGAGTGGAGCTGAAGACAACCGAGACAAGCAGCTACAACCGTTAACGAACAGGAAGACTGCCTCGGTGTTTGCAAAGAGAACGATGTCGGTGTCTTCTTTAGGGGGAAAGGTAACGCTCAAAGGGAGTTGCGAGGACTTCATGAGCTGCACTGCCTGGCGATGATCGCGCACTCCCTGCACCAAGAACAAGGGGACATTGTTGATGTCGATTCCTTGGCGTTCACACTCTGCGATCCCACCGGTCCAGACCCGATCGATGTCAGGAAAACGGGATTCCTCTTTTACCATCCAAAATTTGACGAGGTAAAAAACAATGACCGGAATGATAATGACGAAAGGAAATGCGATGACAAATTCTATCGGGTTACGTACGGCATTGTTGCTGAAATAGTAGCTTACGATGGAAGCCACAAAGACCACCAGTAGGAACAAGAACGCCATCAACGCCAGCCGCATCGGCAACGATAGGTTGGGGAGATTCTTGATTCCGGGAATGAATCGGTTGATCCACGAATAGATCGAGCGAATCGGCATCGTGATGCCGTTAAGGAAGTTGGTGATGAAATACACGCTGGAGCCTTTTAGTCACAAAAAATTGGCACTAGTGCTAGGTTGCTTCGGAAAAAACCTCAAAGACGATCAACGCTGTGGCGATTGCCAAGCCAAACAATACCACGCTGATCATGGAGTACGTCGTTAATGCGTTTCTGCCAGTCAATGGCTTGGCGGAGCTGCCGGTTTGAATGGCTTCCGGAATTTCCGGTCGGCCTTGCCTCAGCTGTAGGCTCCTGGCTGTACCTCGACACCAAGCCTCGATAGTATCGGGCAGGCGCAGCGTATTGATTCGGTTGGCTTTGTAGTTCGAATCGGAATCGATATAGAACCCGCGAAATCCCAAGACGACCGCTAGATAATAAACTTCCAGCGCATCCTTGCGACCGAGGTTGGCCGCTTCGACACCACGTGCAAAAAAGGCCTCATGGGCAACGCGGTCTCCGAAATATTTTTTCTCGAGTGCGTTTTCCTTCCACCAGCCCTTGCCCTGCCAGGGAGCGTCGATCAAAAGGGCGTCAATCCAAGCGCAAATCGCATACTTCGCTAACTCCCACTCCGGTGTCTTACCAAGTTGAACTTCGGCGTCATCGATTTTTCTCAGCAGCGTGGCCCGCTCATCTGCGGCCACCAAGCGATCACTTTGCTCGATGCGCTCCACAAATCCGAGTGTGGCAAGGAAAATCGGGTCTACCGCTTTGGCAAAATCTGGGCGCACGTGTTCCTCGAATCGATATCTGCTGAACCACTGCTAAGCTCATCCGTCCGGATTGCGAAGCGAAACCGTACGGCAGGGAGGTGAAACTCTCAGTATACTAAACGCGATTGCGAACAGCGAAGACCGCGAACTCCAACCCGTAGGTCTTGCCGCCAATGGCTAGGCGTATGCGTCTCGCCCCTTCTAACGACTCTAAGTTGGCGATTTGGTCGATGCGCACCCGCATGGCCATGGTCTGGGTGACCTGCACATGTTTCCAGGCGTCCTCTTCGCGTTTGATCTGAAAATAAACCCAGTTACCGCGACTGGGGAGTGCGCGTGGTACCTGCGGCACTGGTCGCAATTTGATCCCCGGCTTCTGCAAGGTCATGTACTGTTCGACTTTATCCGAACTGCCCAATTTCCAGTCAATCGAGTCGCGTAGCAAACTCACGCACTCATCGCGACTGATATTGACTGGATCGACTCCAAAATACCAATCCCATTCGAGCCCAAACCATTCGGGCTCGAGTTGTACGACCATGCCGCGTCCCGAACCAACAAAGTAGCGTTGCTCGTATTCGTCCCCCTTGACCGCAAAAATGAGCTTGCGAATCCGCTCGAGCGCCCATTTGAAGATCGTGGCCAAATCTTCGTGGTCGTATTTGGGGACCTTTTCGATGGTCAGACCCGGACCAAAAATCGAGCACTTGCCCACAATGCGGCACAAGGCGGTGTAAGCGACCAGCGGATGCACACCGGCGGCAAAAGCCAGGCACGACAGTTCGCCCGATGCTTCGTTGAGGGTGTGCAGCAACAGAATCTTTTCCAAGTCTCCCTGCGACTGACTGGACAGCGAAATGCTCTTTTCGCGAACCACCTCACTAAGCGATTGAATGCGACTGCCGATGACGTCATAGATGGCCCGGACCACCCCAGCCAACTCGGGCCATGATTGAATCGTCATCGAAGGTGGAAAGTAATGGGAATCGAGCAAGTAATGCCCGTCATCGGATTCCGCTTTGACCAGTCTGGCGATGGGAATTGTCTCGAATCCGACCATTTCTTCGTGCGAGAACAAAATTCGATAGTTTAACTTGCGCAGGGCAATCTCTTGGCGATTACCGCCGAGGCTCTCATCGTCCGCCGGTCGTCGGAATTCTACATAACGCTGCAGACCACCGCTGGCGTTGATGGCCACATTTGCTTGGCCTTCTTGCAACGCAGGTAACGCCAGGTATGCGGTCACGGGTTCGTTGCCAAGCTTTTTTGCGTCCAAGCGTTCGCTGAGTTCGACGCGTTCAATATGGTTGTCATCTTGAGCGATGATCGTCCCGTCTTTCCACCGTGCCCGCAGACTGGCAAATTCAAGGCTACCGTTGGACAGCGCCTCCGCAGAGATCGTGACCCGTTGTAACCCGTAAGCATACGGGTTGCTGAAGTTAATGTTCAACGAGGTCAGCTCATCCCAGTGTCGTTCTGCAGCCTGAAAGTGGTGCGGCCGGAGAAACATTCCCTCACACCAATTAACCGCCGGATTCCGCATAACTTGTACGCCGTCTGCGTCGAGGACTCGCTGTTAAGAAACATCTGGAAGCTCGCCAGTTCAATGCAAGCTCCGGATCAAGAGGCTATGATAACAACAGTCAATGTCCGAAACAACGGTTTATAATCGGCACAACCCGAACGAGTGCTTCTGCTATGAATTTACCGAAAACGACCGCGGAGCGATCTTGGACAGCGAGTGACGAGCCGGGGTTTGGAAAGTGGTTGCCGGTTACGCTGCTAACCATCGCACTGCTCATCGGGATCTATTTTTTCATTAAAATGGTGTGGTGGAAGACGGGCCCGCAGACCTTTGCGATCGCCATTTCGATTTCCGAATATAACGAAAATTGGCTACCAGAGCCCGGCTATTCTGAGTGGAACTTGGCCCAGGTGGTCAGCGCATTTCCAGATCATGGGCTGGTACCTTGGTTAGCAGTGGAAAATCGAAAACGCAGCACTCGCGACGATATTTCGCAAGCCTTTGGTTCACTTGGCGAGGAGGCTAAGCTCGCAAGTTTGAGCAAACAGGATAGCCTGTTGGTCTATCTCCGCGGGCATGTCATCCATTATCGAGGGCAGGCATTTTTGTTGGCGGGAGAATTTGACCGCAAGGAGTTGCTCAAGCCGGCAGATGCGCAAGAAACAAATTTAGCTGGCGCTATTCCCTTGCGCGAGATCTTGGCTGGTTTGCAAAAGCTGAAAGCGGGCAACGTTGTAGTACTTGCGGACGTTTGTGATCTACCAACCGTCCCACAGTTGGGAGTCGTCGCCAACAACGTTTCTGAACTGATCGAAAAATCTTTGGTTGATTTGGATCAGGCCAAGCCGTTATGGGTCATCACCTCAGCGGCTTCACTGCAGGCCTCGCACGCTTCGGACTTGAGACGACGCACGCTGTTGCAGAGTGCCAGCGAATACGCCTGCAACGCGCGCCACACCGAGAATCAGGAACAAGATCTGTCGCTCGCCCGATTTTATGAGGCCATGTTGCGCTACTGCGATCAGGTTACGGAAGGAAGTCAGACCCCCCTGCTCTTCCGCAGCGGTACGACCGGTTCCGTCATGTCCTCCGGTGCAAAAACCTGGCAGGAAGCAACCAAAGTTTCAATCGCCCGCAAAGCCGCGGCCAGCAAAGCGATTCCTCCGGTCGTCGCTGACGCGATCAAAGCGCCCGAGCAGACTGCCGCTGCTAATGCCAAGCCGGAGGAGAAGAAGCCAGACGCAACCACGACAGTGGACGGACCAGCCGTAGTCGAACAGTCCCCCTGGCTCCGCTATTGGCAAGTTCATGACGAATTAGAAGACCGCAGCAAGAATGTGGCGGGCTGGTCGCCTATCGACTTTGCCCCGGAGTACTGGCGGGATTCGGCGGTTAAGGCCACGCGTTTGGAACGTTTGCATGGATTGGGAGACAACGATGCGAGAGGCGACATGACGCGCTTGGTCGCCGAATTGCAGGATCTTGAGATGGCCATTCAATCCGGTCCGTCGCAAGCTGAATCCAATAGCCGGATGTTACGGACATGGCAGCAATTCGATCAGGAATTTACCCCCGAAAGTGGAAAGCGTCCCTGGCGGACACCCTCGGACTTACCGGCAGACGAAAAGGAAAAGTGGTTACAGATTCGCGAAAACTACCGGATCTATTTCGATGCGATGGGGCAACTGTCGGGTTGGCTGGAGAGTGCCCTGCACGCCCGCGGAGAGAGCCGAGATGAGCTTAAGAAACTGGTGCCACGGCTCGTTGAAGCACTGGCTGACCTGGATTCTGAATTACCTACGGCAGACGCATCGATCCTCGAAAGACCCCTCACCCCAACTAAGATAACTCGCCTCAGTGCAGTCCTGACCGCCTTGCAAAACCAACATGATCAGCAAGTAGCCGCTCTAGTGAGAAAAATTGAAAGTGGCAAAGCTGACAATCGCATTACGTGGGACTTAGAGCGCGAGGTACAACAGCTACGCCAGGACACGAACCTTGCCTATTCGAATCGCAAGCGGCTGGACAATGCCTTTGCCGCCAGTGGTGTCGAGCAACTCGATGAACCGGGGACGGCCAACAATGACCCGGACAAAAACAAGGAGCTAAGCAGTCTCTTGAGGGGGGGGAGCGAGGGGGCTTTGGGGCATTACGCAAATTG
>JBBQRC010000253.1:0-7041 GCA_038215215.1 Pirellulales bacterium | reverse complement strand
CCCTCCGCATGTTTGAGGCAATGTGGCAAGAGGAACAACCGCCGACTGGGGCTGGTCGCCGCCACCTGATCTTTCCAGAACGAGCTGCTGAGCATCACCATGGTCCAGCCCAGGTAGCCCTCGCCCAGTTGCTCACTGGCGAGCAGTTGTTTAGCCAATGTCTCCATCTCATCTTTGGAAAGGGGCCGCGACTTGTCCAATTTCGCAACAACTTCATGGCAGCGTGTTTTCAGGTGTTCACGCAGTTCGCGGGTCTCCGGCACCAACTTGAGATGGCTGGTTTTACGCCGCCGCGACTGGGGGGTTTCGCCCATAGTTTCGCTGAGTGGTACACGAGTATCGGTACGGCCTATCGATGCAGATGACAAAGCTGCCACTCCTTGGGAGGGTGATCGTAAGTTGTTTTGGTGAGTTACAGAGCGCACTGCGGCTCCAACACTAACCCGAATGTACGGTCTCTGTTTCGTCCCAGTGCTTCAAAGCAGTGCCTAAAGCGGCGAGGCTAAAAATGGTGGGATAGAGCTGTTCGTGGTACCACAGCTTGGCAAAGTAAAATCCAATCGGCGAACTTTGAAGCAAATTACCGTGCGTGATTGTGGAAATCAGCCAAGCGAGCCCTCGCATTATAGTTGGTGTGCACATTGTCACGCCACCACACTGAATAAGTGCTTCGAGCGCGAGCGAGGTTTCCTCCAAACTACTGGATTTCTCGGCTTCGGTTCCAGTGTAATGGACGCTGGGGCCGCCGCCCCAGCCGCCATCGGCGTTTTGGGTGCAAATTAGGTACTGCAGCCCCTGCTGAGCCGCTGAACTGCTGGCTCGGCTGAGGTCGGCGTAGGCCAACAAGACTTTGGCAGTTCCGTAAATTGGGTTATCCTCCGCAGGGTCGTCTTGATTGCCAAACCACAGTGGAATCCAACTACCGTCGGCGCGTTGGTGTTTTTCAATATAGGCCTGACCGCGACGCATGGCACGATCAAACAGTGCCCGCGACGGCGTGTCGGCGGAGATCTGCCTCAACACATCGAGTTTTGGCAGCCAGACATGGAAGGCGCGCAGGGCATGCGCGGTTAAGTCAGTACCACTGCGATCAAACGGGAGCGTCCCCCAACCGCGACAGAAGGTGGGCCAGCCACCATCGCGGTTTTGCAGTTCAACCAGCCAACGTAAGCCTGCCGAGACGGCCACGCAAGTTTGATAATGCAAACGGGCAAGCGGCGGGGTGCTCAAATCAACACTGGCGAGGGCGAGCAGGGCGGCTGGGGTATCGTCGGCGTCGGGAACGGCCCCGCTCAAATCGGTCCAGCCCCAACCGCCTGGCGACGCACCGGTGAAAGGATGACGTGTTCGATGTTGACAACTTAAAAGCCAACGCAGCGTCGTGGCGGGGATAACCTGTGCGGACGAAGTGGTCAGCGTGCCTGCTGGCTCTGGGCTGTTGTCGCGTGATTTGGGCGGTGGGCTGCTGTTGGTTACGGTCAGTTGGGAGGACGAGCGGCGGCTGATGGCGGTGATCGACAGGCTGGTGAGCCAAGTCGCCAAGTTCGTATCGATGGGCCAACTGCCATCGGCTAGCCTTGAATTCAACAAGAATCGCAGGCAATTCTGGGCCACGGGCAATTGTCCGCGGCCCACGGCCGCCAGGCTCATCAATACAAAACTGGTCAGCGGAACGGCTTCGAGATAGCCGCCGCTGGCTGGTTGCATCTTCCTCAGAACTCGCAGGGTGGGTGCAATGGCTTGCTTTCGGATGATCGCTAGAAGTGGATTGCGTGGCGGCCGGAAATGAAACCTTGCTTGTCCCATGGCGACGAGCGCAGGAATGGCATAGCTGACCACGGGCATGCGGGCGAGACGATACCAAGACTGCGGCAGCCAGGCAGCTTCGAAGGGCAGGGGGGGGACTTGTTTCCAGTCGGCCAGCCCCGCCAATGCACAATTCGTAAGAATAGGGACCACAAACGTTTTGTCTTTGCCATAACGGCGACGCAACGCATCCCACTTGCCCACCGACTCGATGTACTGGTGTGCTTGCTGCGATCGCGCAGATGCGGTCTGAAACCCGGTTAATTTCCAGGCGGCGGCGACCAATAGCGAGGTGGCGATATTCGAATAACTGCGATTCGTATCGCCAAAGCCGCCGTCGGAATTTTGGTGATCCGCCAACCAATGGCAGCCAACCTCAGCGGCGGTTGCGGCGTCTTCTGCCCAGTCGGCAGGGATAGCCTGGTGTTTTTGGCACAGGACAATCGCACTCACGGCGGTCGCGGTGGAAAGGGCTGAGGTCGATAATTGCCCCTGCCAGTGCCCCGACGTCGACTGGCTCAGCAAGCTGTCGAGGGTAACTTGCCAGGTCCGCTGCAGCTCGGGAAGCAGACCACGTGCGTGCCCGTGGTCGTTTAGCTGAGGCGTTGGGGCAAACATGATGGCGGATTTCGTCGTCGAGTTGTTCACAGCGAGTGCCGGGAGCGAGCGCTGGATTGAGCGGGTCAGTATACAGTGGAAATCGAGTGGGGCCGATCGTTACCTTGAGCGATCCCACCGGTTACCACTTGAAAACGGCTTGCAGAGAAATATAGTTAGTAAGCTAACTATTATCGAGGTACGGTAGGCTCGTTTCGCGGAGCGAAAAGCGACACGGCTCAAATGGCAAAGCATTCATGTCCACCAAAGTACCAGCTCAAAAGTCGGAGAAACTCGGGGATCGCTATGACTTTGAAGAAAGTGTCGGCTATTGGATGGTACTGGCTTCACAGGCCTACCAGCACGCGTTGAGCAATGAACTTGCTCCCCACGGGATCACGTTTCGACAATGCCAAGTGCTCGGTTGGTTAGCCGTCGAGGGTGAGCTTTCGCAAGTCGATTTGGCATCGAGAATGATGATTGAACCCGCGACTTTGGTTGGTGTCCTGGATCGTATGCAGCGAGACGGATTGATTTGTCGCACTTCAGCAGCCGTAGACCGGCGACGCAAGCTGATTTGTGCTAGCCCCCAGGCGAAAGATGTGTGGGCGCAGGTTGTCTGCTGTGCCAGGAAGATTCGGGCCCGAGCCGTCGTAGGTTTGACAACAACTCAGGTTAAGGCATTCAAGAAGACGCTCCGCACGGTGCTGGGCAACTTGGACGCGCTGTCAGGCTAAGGCCACTGAGATGCTGGTACACGGCGATAATAAAACACTGAAATACTAAAAGACAGCGATTTGCTGCAAATAGTTACTACTCATTTACTGCCATAAATAATTCACGGCCATAAAAATATTCTGTTGAGGAAATGCATGGGTCTTCATCAAGGTTCTGTTCAAAGGGCTGCGTGCTTTGCAGTGGTCCTGTTTGTTGGCAATGGAGCAATGGCTCAGCGCGGTCCAGCGGTGGTGGAGACAAAGACCATCGTCGCAGCGGAGGTCGCACCAACGCAAGCGACATTAGGGACGATCATGCCTACGCGGCGGGCCGTGATTGGCTCGGCGGTGGATGGTCGAGTGGTGGAATTCTTAGTACGAGAAGGGGATCGCGTCGAGGCCGATCAGAAGCTGGCAAGCCTACTGACGCAAACGATTCAGTTAGAGCTCGAGGCGGCCAAGCAGGAATTGGAGCTTCGCCAGCAGGAACTGGCAGAGCTCAAGAATGGCAACCTGCCAGCAGAAATCGCACAGGCGAAGGCGCGGATGGAAGCCATCGCAGTGGCTGCTGAGTATTTGGAGAAGGACAAGCAGCGGCTGACAATGCTTGGCGCCAGCAGTGCCATTTCCGTCGCAGAGCTTGAACAATCGCTCTCTTTGTGGCTCGGGACTCAACAGAAGTTGCTGGAAGCCAAGGCCGCATATCAGTTAGCCCTTGATGGTCCGCGAGCAGAGAAAATCAAGCAGGCCGAAGCGCGGGTGGGGATCGCTAGCGCGGTGGCCGAGCGTCTCAGCGACCAGATTCAAAAGCACACGTTGTACTCGCGATTTGCGGGCTACGTCACGGTCGAGCACACCGAAGTAGGACAGTGGCTACCGCGCGGCGAGCCGGTTGCAGAGATCATGGCTTTGGACGAAGTTTTCTTGACCGCGAAGGTTGTCGAGACGCAGATTCCTTTTATCAATGTGGGTGAGACGGTGCAGATCACAGTCCCCGCGTTGGGGCAGCGTCAAATGAGTGGCGTTGTCGAAGCTGTCGTTCCGGCTGCCGATGAACGATCGCGAACATTTCCGGTCAAAGTGCGGATCAAAAACGAAATCATCGCGGGAGTACCGTCATTGAAAGCCGGCATGCTCGCTCACGTTGTGCTGCCAATTGGCGAAAAACATGAAGCGCTGATGGTGCCCAAAGACGCCCTGGTGTTGAACGGTCCCGTGAGAATGATTTGGACAATCGACCCGACGTCCATTGAGGCGAAGGGCACCGCGTTTGAGGCCAACGCCTTCGCAGTTCCCGTGGAAACAGGGACGGAGCAAGGTGATCTTATCGAGGTGATCGGCAACGTTGCGGCAGGCTTAGAAGTTGTCGTACGGGGTAATGAACGGATTCCGCCATCGCGTCCAGGCCAACCGCCAAGCCGCGTGATGTGGAATGCAAAGCCCGCGAATCCAACGAAGTAGATATTATGCAACTGATTGAATTCTTTGTAAAAAACCCCGCCAAAGTTATCGTGGGAGTGCTACTGATGGCACTCTTTGGTGTTGTGGCTTTGCTGCGTATGCCGATGCAGTTGACGCCCGAGGTACAGACTCCGACCATCACGGTGGAAACCCGCTGGCCGGGTGCGAGCCCGCAGGAAGTGGAACAAGAGATCGTCGTCGAGCAGGAGGAGCAGCTCAAAGGAGTGGAGGGACTGACCAAAATGTCTTCCGAGAGCTCCGACTCGATCGGGAGGATTACGCTCGAATTCCTTGTCGGCACTGAGATGGAAGCCGCAGTCGTCAATGTGATTGGTCGATTGGAGCAAGTGCCCCAGTACCCTGAAGATGCCGATAAGCCAGTCATCTCCACTGCCAATGCCAACAACAGTCCGATCGCTTGGTTTATCCTCAGTCCCGCTTATCCGACTCCGGAGCAATTCGACAGTTTTCAAGCCGAGCATCCAGAGCTCCAGGCCAAGCTGGCGCGTGTACGTGCCGCCAGTAGCGAAGGGCTGGGCATGATGCGCCTGCGACTGCTCGCCAAGGAACATCCCGAGGTGCAGCCGTTGTTGCCGCCGGTCGATTTGGATGTGACCAAGTTACGGCGATTCGCCGAAGACGAAATTGAAGCCCGCTTTGAACGGGTGTCGGGCATCTCCCAATCCAACGTCATCGGAGGTCTGGAGGATGAGCTGCAGGTTATTATTGATCCGGAAAAATTGGCCGCCCGACAATTAACTATCACCGATGTGCGTAACACGTTGCGTGGGCAGAATGAAGACACTTCAGGTGGCGATTATTGGGAAGGCAAACGTCGCTGGGTCGTACGCACGCTTGGACAATTTCGTTCTCCAGAGCAGGTCGAGCTGCAGTTGTTGGCCATTCGCGATGGCAATCCCGTTTATGTCCGCGATGTGGCCATCGTCCAACTCGGTTACAAGAAGGCGGACGGTCTGGTGCGTCGCTTTGGAGAATCGAGCATCGCAGTCAATGCACTGCGCGAAACAGGTGCCAACGTGTTGGAGGCGATGGCGGGTTTACAAGCGGTCAATCGCGAACTGAACGAGGGTATTCTCAAGCAACGCGGCTTGCAATTAACCCAGGTTTATGACGAAACAGAATACATTTATTCATCCGTCAATTTGGTGCAGGAAAATATTTTCACCGGTGCCGCGCTGACAATGGCAGTGCTGATGCTGTTCTTGCATCTTGGATTTCGCACCATCGTGGCGATTCCTTTTATCGTTGGCTCCTCAATTGCGGCCATCTATCTTTCCCCATGGTTCTTCGTCATTACGATCGCCTTGATTATCGGTACCGGATTTTGGTTTGCCCGCGGGGCATTGGTGGTGGGTCTGGCGATTCCCACTAGCATCGTCGGGACTTTCTTGGTGATGGGTATGTTGGGACGATCACTCAATGTGATTAGCCTCGCAGGTCTGGCATTTGCGGTGGGCATGTTGGTCGACAACGCCATTGTCGTGCTGGAGAATATTTTTCGGCGCTGGGATCTTGGTGAGCCCCCCTTTACGGCCGCGGTACGTGGCACGACCGAGGTTTGGGGTGCCGTTCTCTCTTCGACCCTGACAACCATTGCGGTATTCTTGCCAATTGTTTTCGTACAAGAGGAAGCTGGGCAACTGTTTCGCGATATTGCCTTAGCCATCAGTGCTGCGGTTGGGCTGTCACTTGTGGTCTCACTGACGCTGATTCCAATGGCCTCAGCACGGCTATTTGGGAAACGAAAAGAACTGAGTTTGGTCGACGACCGATCGCCAGCACGTGCGCAACGCAACTTCAGTCAAAAGTTGGTTTCGACCTTTGAGCGCTTTGGAAAATATTTCATCGATATGATCGTCGGCGTCAACGCCTGGATACAACGCGGCATTCTTCGACGTTTGGCGGTCTCAGCCGCCTTGGTCGGTGCCGCGGCCGGAGTTAGTTGGGCGCTATTTCCGAAAGTGGAGTATCTGCCGACTGGAAACCGCAATCTCGTATTTGGGATCTTGCTTCCGCCGCCCGGCTATAACCTGGATGAGCTCATGGCGATGGGGGAGCTAGTTGAATCCCGACTGCGGCCGTATTGGGATGTCGAGCCCGGCAGCGAAGAGGCTAAAAAGCTGGACTTTCCCGTCGTCGGCGACTTCTTTTTCGTGGCTCGTGGGCGCCAGGTCTTCATGGGACTGCGCGCCCAGGATGCGGCACAAGTCGCACGACTGGTGCCTCTGGTGCAGAAAGTAGGAGCCGGGCTGCCAGGCACGTTCGCCGTCGCCAAGCAGTCGAGTCTGTTCGAGCAGGGCTTAAGCGCCGGTCGCACAATCAATATCGAAATCACTGGCCCCGAATTGGAAAAACTGGTGGCGCTCGGCGGGCAAGTTCTCGGCGCGACGGTCAAGACTTTCCCTGGCGTTCAAGTGCGTCCGATCCCCAGCTTGGATTT
>JBBQRC010000252.1:0-7057 GCA_038215215.1 Pirellulales bacterium | reverse complement strand
AGAATTGCAGGCGTTCCAACAGTGCTCGCACTTGTGGATCGACCGCTGAAGGTCAACGTCACAGTACTCGTTAGATTATCAAGGTTATTAACCACAGAAGCGGTCGGTGTAATCACAATGTTTGCATTTCCAGCGGGTGCGAAAACGCTACCACAAATGGAAATAAGTGTTAACCCGAGTATGATCCGACAAAACATCGTAGATCTCTAGATAAAGTTGACGATTATCAGCCACAAACCGGTCCGATGATAATTCTGAAAAACGTGCTGTCAAACTCTTCGGTCAGGAATTTGTAGAAAAATTGGTCCCAGTGACGACTAAACAGCCATTGGAGCCTAGTTCACTACCCCAGAAAGGCTAGTCTTCGGTTCGTTTGTGTGGCACTGGCCAGGCCAGTGTGTATTCGAATGTTAGCAGCTTGCACGTTCAAAAGGCTCAGTTTCCCATACGTGGTTCATCGTCACGATCGCGGCCCGCAGACTTTACGCCTTTAGGCTCGGACAATCAATAACTTGCCATCTCGTAGGGGACGAGGTCACGAGTCCAAACCGGAGGGATTCGTAACCTCATCCACTACGCTACTTATTGATTGGCCGTTCCTAAGGGATTTGCTTCAGGGGTGCTGGTGGCCTCAACTGGGACTTCTGTAACTGGGAATTCTGCAACTGGGACTGCTGTTGAATCGCTTGTTGAATCGCTGATTTCTGATTCTTGTTGGGCCGCAATGGCACGTGCTGTCGCCTCCGCTTTTGTGAGTTCCTCAGCCATCTTGCGATGCAAATTACTCATCTCCACGGTCCCCTTTTTATCGTAGTACTCCGCTAACCGTTCGTGGAAATCGATCCGCTTGGGCTGGCGTTCGACGGCGGACTCGAGGGCGGTGATGGCATCAGAGAATTTGCCTTGTTTGGCTAGGATAATAGCCAAGGTGTCCGCATAGTCGGCAGCATGATCCACGTCGAACTTCCTGGCTACGCCTTGAGCAGTGGCAAGCTGCACGGCCCGCTGAGCTAACTGCAGGGCCTCGTCAATTCGCTCTGGGGCAAGTTCAACAAGGATGTACGCCAAGTTATTGGCGTATTGTGCAGTCGTCGGAAGCCGGTTAACCACTTGCTCTAAATGCGGCAACGCCTTCTTGAAATCCTTGTTGAGCAAATGTATTTCGGAAATCCAAGCATGGGTCACGGCAGTGGCTTTACCTTCCGCGACAAAGCTCCGTAGTTTTTCTAGAAGTTCATCGCTTGGCGTTTGCCGCGTCAAGCGTGCGAGTTTGGCGATCTCTTCCACGACTAACGGATTGGTGGGATCCGTTCGCAGAGCGACGTCGAGCATTTGTAAATCACCGCCTTCCGGCGTCAGACTTTTTAGAAATCGCAGGCGGTAGACTTCCGAAATACCACGCACATACTCGGGTGACTCGGCTAGCTTCATGCCGTCTCGCAGCAGCCGCTCCGTTTCGTCCAATTTACCCGCTTCCGCCAGCACAGTCGCCAAATGCAGTCGCGTTGCCACGTCAAATTCATTTTTCGCCAGTTTCTGACGCGATTCCGCTTCCGCACGCGCAATGGAATGCTCGTAGACACGCGTGTTTTCAACCATTTTTGCTTGCATGGCGAGCGTCAACCATCGCACTGGATCGATTTCTGCAACTCGTTCCAATGCCCGTAGTGCCTCGTCCCGCTCTCCCAATTGCCAATACATTTGATTGGCGGCTAACAACACGAATTCGGGAACGCGGTCCCAGGTGAGTGCTTGCTTGACGTGATGTTTGAACAGCGGTAATAATTCGCTAGTGATCGGCTGCGATAGCATCGACTGCGCCAGCCATGCATGCGCAGGGGCGTAGCCCGCACGGTCATCGGGAGCGATCTTGTTGAGCATCCGCTGAGCCTGACCAGCGGCACCACGCTGGGCCAGCGTGACTCCAATCACAAATTGGCTGCGATTGTTCGGTTCCAGCAATTGCACCCGCCGAAACAGGACTTCGGCAAACCGAGAAATCTGCTTCGGTTCTTTCGATTCGGCGATCGCTTCGCCAGAAGAATTGTCCGTCACCGTTTCTGACGCAAGGTCGTCCGCCGATTTTGGAGACTCTTCCGAAGGAGACTCCTCGTTCTTGGCGGCAGACTCCCACGACTTCTGCCAGTCGGCGATCTCCTTTTCTCCCAACTCCATATACCGCTGTGCAAGTCTGGTCTTATCCAGCCGGCTACCCCAAAAAACTAATCCTCCTACTGTCGCCAGGAAGAACAGCGGCAGCATGCACAACAGAATGCGCTTCCATTCGCGGCTGATGACCCAGTCGGCGACAAAGCCTGCGAAGGAAACGAGCCATCTGGTGGGATCAATTTGCATGGTTCGTCACAATAAAAGTGCTTTTTGCGTAGGCTGAACGTCTTCAGCCAGCGGTAAAACGGCCGCCCTGATGGCTGCTTTCCATAGTAATCGGAAGGCCATGATCATTGCATCCCGCACGCCTTGGCGAGAGGCAAAACGCATCAAGATCGTCCGTAGTGATAGCGATTATGTGCGTGTTTTGGGCTCATTTTCGACCGGCCGCCACTGCTGGGCACTTCGCGATCGGAAAATGGTCAATATTTGAACGTAGCCCGCACATACAAGTCCGTTTAGCGCAGCCATGGAAAAAGCGATGCCGAGAGGCCACTGGACCTGCCAATTACCGCGCATCGTGGGCATGAAAAACAAGATCTGCATCCCACCCGTATTGAATATCAGGAGAATGACGGTTAAAGCGCCGACCGCGTACGCTCGCAGATAATTTTGGTGCCACAGCACCATCGTCGCCATCAAACCGGCATACACAACTCCGAGCAGGGCGAGCACGAATGTGATCCCGTTTCCCAAGAAGTTTCCCAGTGCGAAGAGGCATCCCCAGATGATGACTAGTCCAGCCAAGTTGCAATAGACGAGTGTGGCGAAGCCGCTCGTTAGCCACGCGAAGCCACGACGCGCCGCCGGTAACTCGATCGGTGCACGAATCAAGTGTGGCAAGCGATACGCGAGCAACATGCCGCAGCAGGCAGCCAGCAGCACCGCTGCACCTATGCGACTAAGGGTGCGGCCTAGGATCTCAGCCGTCGAATTGGGATTGGCATTATTGGCGGCTACCGACGCCAGAAATACGATCGCGAAACTCACGGCAGCAATCCTGAAGCTCCACTTCAGCAGTGGTTGGTAGACGGGGTTCTGCGAAACTTCCACATCCTGAGAGAATTGATATTCGGCGTCATCATCCAGCGGATGGGGCATGGGTTCATTCATCATGGACTCGCGGGTAGCTAACACGGCAGCATAAGTTACCCGCCAACTATAACGCATTCACTTCGACTTGTCCGGGTTAAGGGGTCAGGAGTGGATGGCACGGGGTTAAGCAATTTGCGAGTCCCCTCTCCCTTGTACTCAGGGGAGAGGGTTAGGGTGAGGGGTCGACTTTCCCTGGTATTCGGCCCCCTCACCCCAACCCTCTCCCCCGGAAATACCAGGGGAGAGGGAGCGAGATCTGCTTAACCCCGTGCCATTCGCCCGTGGCGCTTCTCGGCGATGAGCGACCAAGGTTTGGCGGGCGTGGTTTCGGTGAGTAGGGATTTCTTATAGAGATTGACTTGCGATGGCTGATGTTGAACGAACAGTGATTATTGGCAGTGGTCCCGCTGGCTGGTCCGCGGCCATTTACGCAGCCCGTGCAAACTTGCGTCCGTTGCTATTTGAGGGAACCGCCAAACCGGAGATGATTCCTCTGGGGCAGCTTGCATTTACGACTGAAGTTGAAAACTATGCTGGCTTTCCCGCAGGCAATATTCGCGCGTTTGTGGAAAGTGCCGTCGATCCAGAACGCCACTACAACCTGCCCCCAGCCCCCGCTGGTCATGAGAAGGACGGCCAGCCACATTATGCGGTGCAGGGGGTCGAACTGATGGAGCTGATGAAGCAGCAAGCCCTGAACTTCGGAACTCGGGTGGTGGGTGACGATGTAATTGATGTGGATGTCTCGAGCCGACCGTTCAAGGTGACCATTGCTTCGGGCGAGCCGGTGTTAGCGGACACGTTGATTGTGGCCACCGGTGCGCGTGCAAATTACCTTGGGCTCCCCTCCGAAGAAAAATACAAGAACAAAGGGGTGAGTGCGTGCGCAGTATGTGACGGTGCGCTCCCCATTTATCGCCGCAAACCACTGGCCGTTATCGGTGGCGGTGACACCGCTGTAGAGGAAGCGAGTTACCTGGCCAATCTAGATGGTGCCGATAAAATTTACTTGATCCATCGCCGCGATGAACTTCGTGCTTCTCAAGTGATGCAACAACGCGCGCTAAATCATCCGAAAATTGAAATGGTTTGGAATAGTGCTGTCGAAGAAGTGCTCGGAAACGAGAAGCAGGTAACTGGGCTGAAGCTGAAGAGTACCACGACAGGCGAGATCAGCGAGCTGGCCGTGAGCGGTATGTTTGTGGCAATTGGCCACACCCCCAATACCGACTTCCTCAAAGGCAAATTAGAGATGAATGCGAAGGGCTACATTCAATGGACGCAGGCTTTCCGCACCAACACCAGCGTTGAAGGGTTGTTCGCGGCTGGGGATGTCGCCGATGATTATTACCGTCAGGCCATTACGTCGGCGGGAACGGGATGTATGGCCGCACTCGATGCCGAACGCTTCTTAGCAGAAAAGGGGCACTCATGAATTCGGTTGATCAGGCCGGTTCCCCAGAAAACGTAGCTTGGCTGTCGGTGAAATCGACCCAAGATGCGGCGCACATCGGTCGCCAAATCGAAGTCCGTGGCTGGGTGCGGACGCGTCGTGACAGTAAGGGTGGCTTCAGTTTCATCGAGCTCAACGATGGTAGTTGTTTCAATAACCTACAAATTGTTGCCGAAAGCAGTCTAGCCAACTACGACTCGGAAATTACGAGCTTGCCGGTGGGCAGTTCCATCATCGCCCGCGGTTCGCTGAAAAAGAGCGAAGGCCAAGGACAGGCGACCGAGCTGGCGGCCACCAGCGTACGCATCATCGGCCTCGCTGATCCGCAAGATTACCCTTTACAAAAGAAGCGACATACGCTCGAAAAACTTCGCGAGTGGGCGCACTTGCGACCGCGGACCAATTCCTTTGGCGCCGTGACGCGCGTCCGCAACCGGCTAGCATTTAGCGTGCACGAGTTTTTCCAAAGTGAAGGTTTCTATTACATCAACACTCCCATCATCACCGCCAGCGATTGTGAGGGCGCAGGGCAGATGTTCCGCGTCACTTCGCTGCCCATGGACAATCTCCCCCTGAAAGATGGCAAGGTTGACTACAGTCGCGATTTCTTTGGCAAGTCGACTTTCCTCACCGTCTCGGGGCAGTTAGAAGCGGAGATATTTGCCACCTCAATGGGCCGCGTCTATACCTTTGGTCCAACCTTTCGCGCAGAGAACAGCAACACCAGTCGGCATCTGGCTGAATTCTGGATGATCGAACCCGAAGCGGCGTTCTTCGAATTGCCGGATAATATGGCCCTGGCGGAACGATTTATTAAGCGACTGCTTGGCGATGTGCTGAATCAGTGCCCCGACGATATGAAATTCTTCGAGGAACGCATTCAGCCGGGCATCTTAGCCAGCTTGCAGCACGTCCTCGAAAAACCGTTTGAACATATGACTTACACGGAGGCGGTCTATATCCTCCAGTCCTCGGGCCAGAAGTTCGACTATCCCGTAGAGTGGGGTTGCGACCTCCAGGCGGAACATGAGCGTTACCTGACCGAACAACACGTTAAGAGTCCGCTGATCCTGTATAACTATCCTAAGTCGATCAAGCCCTTTTACATGCGCTGCAACGACGATGACAAAACGGTGGCCGCCATGGATGTGCTGGTACCCCAAGTCGGTGAAATCATCGGCGGCAGTCAGCGTGAAGATCGACTGGATGTCTTGCTCGCGCGGATGAAGCAAATGGAACTCAACGAAAAAGACTACTGGTGGTACATTGACCTCCGGCGTTTCGGTTCGGTGCCCCACAGCGGTTTCGGCTTGGGGTTCGAGCGCGTCGTGCAGTGGGTCACCGGCATGGGGAATATCCGCGATTGCATCCCCTTCCCCCGGACACCCGGCTCAGCCGAATTCTAGGCCCATAATCACGAACAATGGCTGTATTCAGTGTGCCACTGGCTTTTGCCAGTGCGAACGGAGGATCGGTCCTTGCCTGGCCGTTGGTAAGTTCCAACACGTGTGAGTCGGGAGCAAAACTGCCGAAGTTTTTATCGTGCAAGTTCCAAGAAGCCTTCCGGTAGCTAACGTCGTTCGTCACGGTCGAGTAGGTCGTCACACGATTCTTGCACGGTAGAATAGCAGTCACTGAAAGGCTTCGAGACTGTCCCACCTTGATTACTTCGGCAACTTTACTGCTGGCACCGGACGAAACCAAATGGGTCAGACGAAACCAAATGGGTCAGGCCTCTTTGATGAGTGATCGACCCGATGCATCGGAGTGCATCAGGCTGCCAATAGTCGCGTCCTGCGTCCTGTCAACCAACTCGACCGGGCGTTGATGCTCACTTACCACTGAGGATGTTCGCGGTCGTAACTTGTTGAAGACTTGGGTTCAATAGCGGCAAGAGATTGATGTGCCTAATGGACGGCGGTGAATTACTGTTCGAGGCGAACTTCGTTACAATCAGCGAAAATGGAACAATTACCGACACCACACAACAACTTCTTTCAGTTTGCACTCTCACAGTTGCCCAACGCGCGGAGTTTAATCGAAACGCAGCTTTCTGAAGCTGCGCTGGCGGAACTGAACCTCGATACGTTGCAATTGGAAACGGGGAGCTTCATTGACACAGACTTGCGAGAAAAGTTCTCAGATTTACTGCTGTCGGTGCGGCTGTCTGATCCTGACGTTGAGCGGGCCGACGGTCAGGCGCTGGTGTACTTTCTGTTTGAACACAAGAGTCAATCCGACCCGCTGACTGTATTTCAATTGTTGACTTATATTGTCCGCATTGGGGAAAAGCGTTTGCGAGATGGCTTGCCTTTGTGTCCGATTGTGCCGCTGGTGGTC
>JBBQRC010000251.1:0-7066 GCA_038215215.1 Pirellulales bacterium | reverse complement strand
CCAGGCTGGAGGTTCCAAGTCGAGAATAATTAGCGTTGCTCACGGGCGCAGAGGGAGCACGTTCAGATCTGCATCTAGGAACTTCATAAGGGCGACGCCAAACATCACCGCATTGAGCGTGCCTGCTGTCGTACCCAGCGGCATGAACAGCGAGCCGATTTCCATATGTCCCAGCGGCTTGCTCAAACTTAACTTGGCGGTGCGAATGTCCTCAACGAAGCTTTGCAATTGATAGGCGTTGTTCGGAGCACCAGGCAGCGGTGTCCCGTACACCGCTCCGCCGTGACAGGAAAAACAATTCATGACCCACTGGCCATTCTCTGTGACAACGTATTGCAATGGGTCTCTGGCCTCGGCATCTCCCGGTCGCGGCGTCAAACCATAATAGGCCAACAAGCGGGTCCGCAATTCGGTTTCTGTGGCAGACGCCGCCCCCGCAGCTTCTTTGTCCGCCGACAGTCCGTCGTTGGCCTCTCGACCCTGTAGCATCCTCTCCAGTTCGACAGCTACCGCTTCATCGAGATCGGCTGGTAAGTAAACCTTTTCGATCAGATGACGATAGCCCCGCTTGGCCGCCGGCGATAACTGCTCAAGCCACGCGGGGATGGCGTCGAGATCAACGTGAGTTGACGCCACAGGCAACTTCGAAGCCAATTCGTGAGGCTCTGTCGCATTCAACCTCTGCCAACTCAGGCTGCCACCAATAAGCTCTACCGCGGTGAAAATAAAGATAGCTATTCTGAGCATGGCACACTGATCACAATAAGCAGACAGATGTTTGTAACGCCGCCTATTATAGAACGCTTGTCAAAACCACGCTGACCCTAGCCCAGACTGTAGGTCGTCCGATTTAAAGTTTCTATTTGCTTGTAATGTTGGGAGGGCGAGGCTCCTGCCGAGCCAATTCGTTATTGCTCCGCAGGAGCGTCGCCCTCCCAACCTTTGAATTTTGCAGGTTTCTAAATCGGACGCCTTAAACGCGAATTCGAGCGAAACTGACGGAGAAAAGATGGGATTTTTTGATGGCACACCCCTTGAGCGACCGGTGCTCTGCGAGCGCTGTGGGAAAGATGCCAAGGTCTGTGATTGCCCGCCGCCCGACGTGCCACCCGCCAAACAATCGCTCAAAGTTCGGTTAGACAAACGTAAGCGTGGCAAGCTGGTGACCGTGATTTCCGGCTTTCGCTGCTCAGTTTCACAGCTTCACGAGACATTGAGTGCATTAAAAACCCAGTGCGGCGCCGGCGGTTCGCTTGACGAGCAGAATATCGAACTGCAAGGAGATCACACTGCGCGCGTGCCACAACTGCTAGTCAATCGCGGCTATCGCGTCCAAGGTTTCAAGTAGTCCGCGTTGCCAAGTGTGACAGGATTAGCAAAGAAAGCACGTCGGCATAAGTTACCTGGCATAACGTTGTTTGACCGCGTGGGCATCGCCCCGCGTTTTTCGGCACAATCGCGGCCCGATGGGCACGCGGTTAAACGAAGAAACGTCTGCAGAGGTGCTTACATAGTGTGTGAGCTTCTGAGCCCGTTAGACTGCGACTTTAATGACGACTTTGTGCACCGGGCCACTGGCAGCAAGGGGGGCATGAGCGTCTTCGGGGAAAAAAATGGCCAACGAGCCCGGAGCGAGTTCAAACCAACTTCGCGGGCGGTCTAAGAAAAAGCCGAGATCTCGCTCTGCGTCATACGCCTGCTTAACTTCTTGGCAACTCGCCAGCGGTTGCCAGCCAATCACCTCAGCGCCGCTGAGGGCGACCTGAATATCAATGTAGCGCCTGTGAAACTCCAGCCACGCACCCTCCTGGCCGCGTCCCTGGTCGTGCGCAAAGATAGCAAATAGCTGTGAGCCGTCGATTTCATGCTTTCCGTCCGGGAAATCGGCCAGTGAGGATGTCCGCAGGAATTCGAAACCGCCCCGCAACCCCGGGTGGCAATGGGCGTATTGCGAACATTTCTCCAGCGTCGTGAGAATCATGACATATCCCCGATGATTAGCTGCACCTTAGACATTGAACAGGAAGTGACAGATATCTCCATCGCGCATCACATAGGTTTTGCCTTCGGTGCGCATCTTCCCTGCCTGGCGAATCTCCTTTTCACTACGGTACGTTTCAAGATCCTCCAGCGAGTAGACTTCGCAGCGAATGAAACCTCTTTCGAAATCGGTATGAATCACACCCGCTGCTTGGGGCGCCGTGGCACCAACGGGAATCGTCCACGCCCGCACCTCTTTTTCGCCCGCTGTAAAGTAGCTTTGTAGGCCCAGAGTTTGGTATGCCTGGCGGGCGACGGTCGCCAATGCGGGCTGCGCCAAGCCAACGGAGGCTAACATTTCCGAGCGATCGGGTTCTTCAAGCTCTGCCAATTCGGCTTCCAGTTTGGCACACACCGGAACAACTTCAGCCCCGATGCTGCTCGCATACTCCCGCACCGCCACCGCTAGTTTCCCCTCGCCATGCAGGTCATTTTCATCGACGTTGGCGATGTACAGAATCGGCTTGGCTGTCATCAATCCGTAACTTGAGATGGCCACTGCCTCGGTCTCGGGCAACGTCAGTTTACGGAGTGGCTCGTCCTTGGCGAGATGCTCCATGCAACGGCCAATCGCCGCCACCCGCAACTTAGCCTCCTTGTCGCCGCTCTTCGTGCTCCGCTCGGCTCTGGGTAACGCGTTTTCGAGCGTCTGGATGTCCGACAGCATCAACTCTGTTTCGATCGTCTGCATGTCCGCCACTGGGTCGACTTTACCCGCCACGTGAATCACGTCAGGATCCTCAAAGCAGCGAACCACCTGCAGGATCGCGTCGACTTCGCGAATGTGACTGAGAAACTTATTACCCAACCCCTGACCTTCGCTGGCGCCGCGGACAATCCCGGCGATGTCTACCAACTTGATGTACGCCGGGATGATCTTTTTGGGAACGATAATCTGCGTGATCCGCCCCAACCGATCGTCCGGTACGCTCACTATTCCTTCATTTGGTTCAATCGTGCAAAACGGGTAATTCGCCGCCTGCGCAGCTTGCGTGCTGGTGAGTGCGTTAAACAGTGTGCTTTTGCCCACGTTGGGCAGACCTACAATTCCGGCTTCCATAGCGTCCGTCGTTCAACTAGTGATTTTTCGGGGTTTTTCCAAAGTCTCTCGCTGCCTTGCGAACTGGCAGCGCTTCGCCGGGCTAAATAATCGCCTGCTCGACCGAAGTTTTTGCCAAAGTTTTTCGATGCCTTGCGAACTGGCTACGTTAACCGAAGATCCTGAAAAACGAAACGGGGCAGGCGGCTGCCAGTGTCAGGCGGCTGCCAGTGTCAGGCGGCTGAGTGGGAGGCGATGTGAATTGGCGGTCGCGGAAGGTGGAAGCTGCGTGAGGTTGGAGGATTCGGTCAAGGAGCGACCGACCGGCGGAAAACATTCAGCGATCCATGGTTTCTTCAAGCTGAATTTTTAGTTGGTTGCGGGCGCGGGAAAGCCGGCTGCGAACTGTACCAATGTTGATGCTGAGAATTTCAGCAATATCCTCGTAAGACAGATCTTGCATCTCCCGCATTACGAGAATCGTGCGGTGTTCATCCGATAACTTTTGCAGTGCATTGGTCACCAGTGCAACGCGTTCCTGTCGCAGCGCGGGTTCGTCAGGCGACTCGTGGCGGTCCTCAGGCTCACTGCCCGTAAGCTCGCGACTCTGCTCGATCGAGAGCTCTCCGCGCCGCCGTCGCTGTCGGCTCAACGCGTTGTTAAACGCGATGCGATAAAGCCAAGTAAAGAACTGACTGTGGCCTTGGAAGGTGTCCAGCTTGACGTAGGCCTGGACAAAGGAATCCTGAACTACGTCTTCTGCCTCGTCGTGAGATCCGACGATGTGCAGCATCGCATTAAAGAGCCGATCCTGAAATCGCTCAACCAGTTGTCCGTACGAGTCGCTGCGACCCGCCAAAGCTTCCTGAATGAGTTCAGCTTCTGTCTTCACTCTTGACGCTTTGGCAATGATTACGAGGAGCGGTCCGATGATCAGGCACAAGTTATCAGGGTGAACCGATGCCACTCACTGGAACTATATTCATGCCTCGAGTGCAATAAGTCAAACCCATGCGAAATGTAGACGAAAGAAACCGACAGAGATTTTACTGCTGCCGGTTCCAGATGCTTTTTAGAGTTGGAGAGTCTCAGTTGTCGATTAGTCAGTCACTTAGTCAGAGCGTAATAGAAACATCAGCGGCCGTATCCACCACGCACTCGCCCCTCTCATCCGTTCTCCCGTCCTGTCAGAAGCCGATGCGGAGCTGAAATCCAGGCAGGTTACGCCCACCCATGCCGTAGCCGCCGTTGTAACTGGACGTGTTACCGAACCCTGAATTTCCGTAAGGACTAATGCCATACTGGTAAGCCCCGTACCCGGCGCTATAGCCCGGCAAGACATTCACGGCGGGTCCGCGATAATACGATCCATAGCCGTAATTACCCACGCCTCCATAGCCGTAGTTATTTACGCCCCGATAACCGCCCTGATAGCCGGAGTTGCAGCCTGGATTCCCATACTGGCCGTACTGGCTGTAACCTCCGGGATAACCGCGATGGCCATGATCGGCAAGTGCCGTCTGCACCCCCGCCGCGGACACTACGAAACCAATAGCTAGGCCAGCCATCACCAAAAACTTACGCATGATTTGATCCTTCACTTGAGAGAGCCACGCGTCGCTTGACGGCCCACCACAAGGGGCCGACACCGACGAATAATGCAAAGTATCAAATGGCGTACCAATGCACCCCAACCGGCTTTCTTCAGTGCTTCTAAGGCTTTTACTCGATTTATTTTCCGAAAAATCAGATCGATGTGTCGAATCGACATCATTTGCGCCACGCGGTTGTCGAATTGACATCTTGCAGCCGTCAGTCCCACAGAAATCGCCCCGCTAGCAAAAGATCAGGGCTAGATGACCAGTCGACCTGTGAGAGGGGGCAGTCAGAAGAGCGTTGGGGAAACGGCAAAAAGAAAGCCCGCGGTGAGGCGGGCTGAGGGGAAATCTCGCGATGTTCAAGTCCGGCTTAGCGATTCGGGCTGGTGTCGGCATCGGTATTGCTGACACGAGTTGCCGAAACTCCCGAGACATCGTTCTTTTTGGGTGGACTCAGCAGGAGGCTGCCAAAGGCCCAGCCCCGTGCAGTTGTTTGAATGACCAAACCGCTCGGCTGCAAATAATGCGAGATCTCGTCAAACTCCGGCAGTTTCTGGCCATTCACTCGCTGCACATCGTTTTTCTTAATTTCAGTATCAGTCTGCAGCAAGCGATCGAGAATGCTGGCCAGCATGCTCTGACTTTGTTTTAGTTCTCCCTTGCGGAACAATTCGTACTGCATGCGGTAGGAACGATCGCTTCGCAAAACTTGCCAGAAGCTATTGGGTTTGTCACCAAACACGGAGATTAAGGCACCGCGCACGCGATCGAAATCAGGCTCTTTCGCCAGTGGCGAGGGCTGTCCTGACTTGGCCTGTTCAATCGCTTCTTTGATCATCTCGACGTGCGACGCAAAAATAAAGTAGTCGCCATGTACGGTTATCGCCCAACTGCTCAGCCAGGGCTTGTCGGCATTGGCAGCTTGAGGTGCCCCGAAGTCGCCAAAGTCCTCAAGATTGTCTACCGCAGAGTCGGGGCGATGGACCTTCTTCCAAATTTCGTCCTCACCCGGCTCTCGCTCTGTGTCGGGTTCGTTCTTCATTGCCCGCCGCAGAACTTCCGCCAGTTTTTTCGGTTCAGTTACCCGTAAGGCAATCAGATTGCGATGGGAGTCGGTTGTCACCGGTTCAATCGTATCCGAGATGGAGTAGATATCATTGGTGAAAAAGGGGAGTACCTCTTCCTTGATATCAATCTTGGGTCCGCTGGGATCGGTTTTGATCCCTTTGATCACCTCTTCAAAGACTCCCTTTTGTCCGGCCATTTCATCGACCAGTCCCTCGGCCTTCCAAAATGCCTCTTGCGAATTCCAAAAAGTCACCAGCATCGACGAGATGTTTTTCGTCACAAAATTCGGAATTTCGGCTTTGGCCTTATTGGGAAAGTTTAAGATTGCAGCGGATAGCGGCAGTGGCAATTCAGCCAATGTGTAGCCGCGATGTTTGATGTCATAGTCTTCCTTGCCCAGCTCAATTTCGCCGCAAACACACTGGATTGCACCGAAGCCCTGATTCTGCAGAACGGCCAAGATATCAGTACTGCTGTTGCTCCGCTTGCCGCCAATGGCCCGCAGGACTTTTGCAAACCCAATTGGGCGCACGAAGTACTCAATTTGGGAACTGTGGCTGATGGCCAGTTCCTGGCGACCGGCGACAAACACCGGATCCGTGGCGAGCACGTTCCTTGGTGTAGTTCCGCCTTTCGCTCGAACGATCAGGTCCTTGATGAGCAGTTCACTGTCGGCGGCCAGCAATTGATTGCCGACCACGCAGAAATAGGTTTCCTGGGACAGCAATTCCCCTGGTCGTTTCAGTGAATACTTGGCGATGGCTTCCCCTTCGAAACTCAATTTCAGCGTTTCGGCCTGCCGCTCCCGTAGTTGCTTGTCGATTTTCGCTAGCAGGGCATCGACCAGTTTTTTATCGTCGACAACGTCCGCGATCAGCGCCAGTTCAAAAGCCTTCACGCCAGGGCGCTCCATCCAGGCCAGCGCAGTCTGACCCGCGGCGACGTCCACCAAATCCTGCGGCTTGATATTCAACCGCCAACCTGCCTCCACAAAGCGCTTCTCAACTTCTTGCTTCTGATCCTCCCAGAAAGGGCGAACCGCGCTGTCCGCCGCCAACTCCGCTAATTGTGTATTATCCCAACGATCAATGAGTTCATTGGTATCAGGGATCCACACGACCGCCTGACATGTATCTGGCAGCAGCTCATAAGCCGTTTTTTGTTGGGCTCGAGTGGGCGGTGCGAGGCCAATTGCTGTTAGCAGCAGCCACATGGCACAAAAATTTAAGCGGACCATCGTTGAAGAGTCTCCTGTATTATTCTCACATCCGTGCGTTGGAATTCCATTTGGTCACGCTGACCCAGATAAGGTGTGCTGGCT
>JBBQRC010000250.1:0-7082 GCA_038215215.1 Pirellulales bacterium | reverse complement strand
AGCTCAAGTCGCGGGGAAAAACCGCGGTTGTGATTCATCACGATTTACAGACAGTGCCCGAGTATTTCGACTACGTGGTACTACTCAACATGCGCGTCGTTGCTCACGGACCCGTGCAAGATATATTCACTTCGGAAAACCTCCAAAAGACCTACGGAGGACGCTTAACCTTGTTGGACGAAGTCAGCGAAGCGATGCGCCGCCGGGAGCGATCCCTGTGATAAGTTTCCAGCCACGTGGCAGAGGCCCGCAGACGGCAAATAGGCTGTGCAAGCTTGCAAACCGGTTTTTATTCGCGAAACCGGCCCTCGCGCTGGCAATATTGTGTGTTATCGCCTCACAAGCGGCCGCTCAAACGACGCAACAGTCGATCGCCGATCGGCGTCTACAGTGGCCCAGTCTGGAGCAATGGCGGCGCGTGGTGCTGCTGGAAGATTATAACACGCGGGTCGTCCTGTTTGGCGTCGCCGTGCTGGGAGCTGCCTCGGGTTTGGTCGGTAGCTTTACACTCCTGCGCAAGCGCGCTTTGCTGGGTGATGCACTGTCACACGCCAGTCTACCGGGTATCGCGGCAGCGTTTATGATTGCCAGCGCCATGGGGTTGGACGCCAAAGCCCTGCCCATCTTGCTGTTGGGTGCGACGGTTACAGGCTTGCTCGGCGTGGGAGTGGTGCTGGTAATACGACAGCAAACGCGGCTCAAGGAAGATGCGGGATTGGGGATTGCCCTGAGCGTCTTTTTTGGCGCAGGGATGGCTTTGCTGGGGGTCGTTCAGCAAATGGAGACCGGACACGCGGCGGGACTCGAAGCGTTCATTTACGGTAAAACTGCGTCGATGAATGCGGGTGATGCGCGGCTCATTGCGATCGCGTCTGGCCTTGCCATAGCAGGCTGTTTGCTGCTGTTTAAAGAATTCAAACTGCTCTGCTTTGATGAGAACTTCGCGGGTTCGCGCGGAGTCCCGGTGGTGTTGCTCGACTTGATGCTGATGGCACTGGTGGTGCTGGTCACTATCGTAGGGTTGCAGGCGGTGGGGCTCATTCTAATGGTTGCGTTGATGGTGATTCCGGCGGCAGCCGGGCGATTTTGGACGGAGAAAATGTGGGTCGTCGCGTGGCTAGCGGCCTTGCTGGGGGGCATCGGCAGCGTCGTAGGCGCGGCCTGCAGCGCCTTGTTTCCGCGGTTGCCCTCTGGTGCGATGATTGTGCTGGCCTGCACCGGCCTGTTTGCGTTAAGCATGATCTTTGGCACCGCCCGCGGCGTACTTGTCCGCCTGTTGCGGCGTTACAGTTTGAACCGCCGCGTCCGCAAGCAACACTTACTACGGGGACTCTACGAGTTGCTCGAGGCCGAATCGTCGAGCGATGCGGCCGATCGTAAAACACCGGTGTCGATCGACAAGCTGCTCACGATTCGCAGTTGGTCGCGGGCTCAATTGCTGCGTACCGTGCGTCGCGCTCTAGGCGAACGAGATGTCGTGCTGAGTGACAGCGGCGTCCGTTTAACCCCCAGTGGCTTTGCCGAAGCGGCACGCTTGACGCGGCAGCACCGACTGTGGGAGTTATATTTGATCACCCACGCAGATGTGGCGCCAGGTCGAGTTGATCGAGACGCCGATGACATTGAGCATGTACTTGAACCGGAGTTAGTCGACGAACTGGAAGCCTTGCTGGAACAGGAACCGGTGAAAATCTCCGTGCCGGCCAGCCCCCACCAGTTCGACGCGGCAACCGCCGGTCCGCGCGAGGTTCGCTCATGAACTGGAACTGGCAACTCGACGGTTGGATTGTGTTGGCCGGCATGTTGTGCGCGGTCGCTTCGGCACTGCTGGGCAATTTCTTGGTGCTTCGTCGACTGAGCATGTTGGGCGACGCGGTATCCCACGCCATTCTGCCGGGTCTGGCTGTCGCCTTTTTTGTCAGTAACAGCCGCAGCAGTCTGCCGATGTTTTTGGGAGCGGTGATCGTGGGCGTATTAACCGCGCTGTTCACCGAATGGATTCGCGGCGTCGGCAAAGTAGACGAAGGGGCATCAATGGGGGTGGTCTTCACCTCGCTGTTCGCGCTCGGCTTGGTGATGATTGTGCAAGCGGCCGATCAGGTCGATTTAGATGCCGGCTGTGTGCTGTACGGAGCCATCGAGCTAACGCCACTGGATCGAGTTGAGATGTTTGGAACAGCCATTCCAAGAGCTGTGTTGGTTCTCGGAGGGGTGACGATCATCAATCTGCTGTTCGTGGTCTGTTTCTTCAAGGAATTGAAGCTGACTTCATTTGATGGTTCGTTAGCGACATCGATGGGTTTCTCGGCGACGGTCATGCACTATGCATTGATGGTACTGGTAGCCGTGACGGCGGTGGCGAGTTTTGAGAGTGTCGGTAACATCCTGGTGGTGGCAATGTTCATCGTGCCACCGGCTGCAGCGTATCTGCTGACCGACCGACTGGGTATGATGATCGTCCTGTCGACTTCGATTGCCGTGGTGGGGGCGGCCAGCGGCCATGTTTCGGCGGTGATCGTACCGACTTGGTTTGGATACCAAAGTACCTCCACGGCCGGGATGATGGCGGTGATGGTCGGCGTCCTGTTCACCGGGGCGTTGCTCTTCGCCCCACGCCAGGGTTTGGTGATCAAATTGGTTCGCAACAGGGTCTTATCGCTGCAAATTCTGTGCGATGACATCGTGGCCTATTTGTATCGTCAAGCCGAACGTGCAGAGGGCTCCGTGGTGGCGGTGGCGGCCACTGAAAAGCAGTTAGCGGGCAAACTGCTCGCGGGGACAATGCAATTACGGCTTGCCTTATGGACGCTCCTACGTCGCGGCGAAGTGACTTACGGGGCGACCAACTACCGACTCACCGAGGGTGGCTCGCGTCACGCGCGAGAACTCATCCGCTCGCACCGCCTGTGGGAACAGTATCTTGTCGCAGAAGTGAGTCTCGATACCACGCGGATTCACGAGAAAGCCGAACGGCTAGAGCACTTCACCGACCGTCCGCTGCGAGACCAATTGGACGCTGCGACACACGGACCATCACACGATCCACACGGTTCCAATATCCCCTCCGAGCAAGGTTAGACGTCGTCCCAAGACAAGTTGCCGCGCTCGTTCCCTCGCCCCCGCCCTGCGTAGCAGGAATAGTGGGGAAGAGGGCAAGGTGAGGAGAAGTCAAAACGGTACTTTTTTTAAGACGCCTTAGAGCGGGATCAGCGCGCGATGCAAAACAGGTGCTTCTCGCCGCGAATAAACAGCTCATTGTCAACAGGTGCCGGAGTGGCATCCACCCCTTCGCCGACGTTATTTGTGGCGACGACTTTGAGTCGGTCGGCATCCTCGATGACTACCGTCGTGCCGTTCCTGGCCGTCAAATAAACGAATCCGCCAGCGGCTACCGGAGAGGCATAGATGTTATCCAGCCCCGGTATGCGACTAGCCAAGTAATAGGGCTTGCCGGTCTTGGCGTCCACACAGGACAACTGGCCCGTCTTTCCCTTGTGAAAATAGAGTCTGCCCTCGGATAGCAATGGCGAGGCAATATCCGGCGTATCTTGTGTAATCGTCCAAGAGACGCTTTTGCTCCCCTGCAAGTTCCCTTTTCCATCCGGTTGAAATGCAGCCAAGAAGGATCCCCGGTGACCGCTGCCGACGAAGATCAATCCCTGTCCAGCTACCGCCGATGCAACCGGTCGTTCCGTCTGACCGGCGCACCGCCAAAGTTCCTTGCCGCTATCTAAATCGTAGCCACGAGCACAGGTCTGGCCGTTGAGCACCACTTGCTTTTTGCCAGCATATTCGACGACTAGCGGTGTGGCCCAGCAAGTTGGTTCATCCCGATCGGCTTTCCATATAGTCTTGCCAGCTAGTTTATCCAGAGCATATAAAGCCGACGGACCCTCGTGATCCCAGGGTAACAGCAATTTGTTTCCCTCGATCGTTGGCGAACTCCCCTCGCCAAAGCTGGCACGCGTTTCCATTTTCCCAAAGTCATCTCGTTTCCACACCAATTCGCCATCCATCGTGTAGCAATAGAGGCCTCGCGAGCCAAAGGGGGCATAAACGTGCTGGCCATCGGTGCAGGGTGAAGCGGATGAAAATGGATTGGTCGAATGCGTCTCTTGATGTGGAGTGGCGGTGACGCAGGTTTTTTCCCAACTCAATTTTCCATCTTGGCGGTTGAAACAGAAGAGCTTGAAATCCAGCTTGGGGAGCGAGGCACGTTGCGAATCATTCACTGGCACGGCGGAAGTCACAAAAACGCGATTTTCCCAAATTACGGGTGAACCCGAACCGCGACCGGGCACGGCGACTTTCCATTTGACGTTTTTAGTACTACTCCATTCAGTTGGCGGCTTGGCAGTTGGCGAGACGCTATTGCCAGTTGGCCCGCGCCAATGCCCCCAGTTGTCCGCCAGGACAGTGGTAGATGAAATGAAAATCGCGATGAAAAACAAACTGGAAAATTTCGACATGCAGTGCTCCGGTGCTGACTTTTAGAACTCCGACGTGGGTTCGGCCAGGTCTTCTCCGTGTACGTGGGTGGCTTTGTAGCCACCGATCGATTTGAAGTAGACGATTAACATCAAGTAGAGAACAGCCATCAGGGCCGGGACAGCGGCGGTTAACTTCAGAGCCATCCGGCCGCCTTCAAGTGTAGCCGCTTTGACGGGCCCTGCATCCGCTTTGGCTTGAGATTGTGCTTCGGACCACCAGGCGGTGAGCTTCTCTTGATTCGGATCGGATTTCCCTGCGGCTTGCAAAGCTTCATTGACGTTGCCCAGTTCTTTGCCGTTGTCATCAATGATGCCCACTTTGGCACCATTTAAGCCTTTGATTTTAGGGAGGAACAAAAAGCCCGCGGGTTCGTCGACCGAGTACCGTGCGTAGGTCTCGGGAGCGTTCTTCTCAAGGGACTTGGATGCGTAGTAGTCTTGTTTGTAACCGATGGCTGGCCCGCCCAACAAACCCGCGGACAACATACCGACGCCGCCCATTAAACCAATCGCCACGGCACCGCCCTTAGGAAATTGCTCCGAGCCGACCGCCAGCATGGTGGGCCATAAAAACGTTTTGCCGCAAGCGTAAATCGTGGCGGCTATCACACACATGACAACACCTTCTGCCGCTCCGAGCATGGTTAGCCCAATCGCTCCCAACACGCCGCTGACAAACAACAACCCGAGGGGCGAAATGCGATGCACAATAGGACCCGCCACGAATCGCAGCGCAAACATGAGGCTCGAAGTGTACACGAACAACATCAGTCCCTTTTGTGGATCAGCCATGATGGAGCCGGTGATTTTCGAGATCCAGGAATCTGTTCCCAATTCGACGTAACCCACCAAGGCGTGGAGCAGCAGCAGTACAAAGAACAGCGGTGCAATGACCGAACCGATCATTTCGCCAACGGTAATGCCAGCCGCGACAGCCTCGGATTTGGGGAACTTCTGACCCAACAACATCACGCCGTAAAGTATGACTGGCACAAGGAACAGCGACATTTGAATCTTCCAGTCAACCGCCGGCGTGAGGACGTTACCTTCCTTGTCCACGCCAGCCGCCATCAGCGCGGAAGCCAACCCGCCGATGACCAGTCCGGCAGGCCAACCAGCGTGCAGAATATTCAAGTAATGCGTTTTGTTTTTGGGGAACAGCGTCGCGGTCAGCGGATTCACCACAGCCTCGCAAACCCCGTTGCCGACGGCGAAAATGAACATCCCCCAGAACAAACACATAAATGCGGCATCTTTTCCGCCGGCAGCAAAAGCGGCTGGGGCAGCCAACGTGATCACTGCCGATACGAAATGCAGCGCAAACGCGGCAGTCATGAGCCTGCCGTAGCCAATCCAGTCAGCGAACAGGCTGGTCAGAATGATCACGATACCAAATCCCGTCAAACCACCGCCGGTAATGGTGCCAAGTTCCGTCATGGTAAACCCGAAGTCCTTAGCCCATTGGCCGAGGATACCACCGCGTACGGAAAAACCGACGCCTGCAGCCAGGATAGCCATGAATCCGGCCCACAAGAGGCGCTGGGCATTGGGTGCAATTGCATCCGTCGAGGCGGGCTTAGAGAAATCACTCATGGGCTATCTCACTGTCGTTGGGGAAGGGACGATAATCTTGTGGTTGCAAGCACGGAAGAGGATCAGTGCAGGCCGTCGGTTTGGTGGGCCGCCTGTCTGAGAATTGTCGGTGAAACGTCGCTAGCGTAACTGGCAAGAGCACTTAGTTCAACGACATTGCGGGCTTTGCGGCTGGAATTTTACCTGAACATCGCTGCTGCGGAGGCAGGCAAGCGGTTTAGGTAAGCCGTACGGAGGGCAGTGCCCGTTCGCGATCGCGTGGGATCCATCTCTTTCTAGGATCGTTCGATCAAATAAATGTCCATGTTTCCGTCAGCCGCACGGCGTTAGCCGCGATTTTTAGCAACCGGCAGCCAACGAGTTGCGGATGGTGAGACAGTCATTTATCGAGCGATATTTAGTCTACGGCGCCGACTAAGCCGCGCTTCTTGTCGACCCAGGTCATGTGCCCGGCCAAATGCTGTACGTACTTGTCCAGCATCTCAGCCAACGTGACTCGGCCAATTTCGTTGTGAATGCCGCAGCGATCAAAGCTTTCGCCGGGCAGGGCGCGGAGGACGATAGCCGTCATTTGTCGGTTCTGATCGAACATGTGGCAAGCGGCGATTGTGTCGATGTGTTCAATGCCCGGTAGTCTGGCGAAAGCGCTTTCGTCGTAACCAATCAACAACGGCTTATCCATCGCGGCGATACGCTTCATGCGATCGGTCGCGATCAGATCGCTTTCCATTAAATGGATGGCGATTTGATGGAGTGACCACGTGCCGGCAATCGGCACTGCGAAGAGTTGTTCGCGGGTGAGTCCTTCGTAGGCTTTGGTCAGTTGCTGTCCGCCATTAGCGTAAACTTCGATGAGACTTCGATCCATCTTCAAATTGCTCCAGATTGAACGGTTGAACTTCGTAAATGGTTGAACTTCGTAAACTGTAAGCACCTCTGCAGAAGTTTCTAGGTTTAACCGCGTACCCATCGGGCCGCGTTTCTGCCGAAAAACGCGGG
>JBBQRC010000249.1:0-7110 GCA_038215215.1 Pirellulales bacterium | reverse complement strand
CTGCTCCTCCTTGGTGAGGTCCTTGGCGACCACCGGGCCATTTTGAACACGCACATATCCCGCCAATTTGCTTCGCGACGTGTGATGTTCGGGGAAAGTCTCGGACCAGCCTTGAGCAACGCTGTCGCAATCGGCCCATTCGCCGTGCTGCGATAAATGGGAAAATACCTCGTTGACCACCTCAATCACCTGTGGGCTGCTGCGGAAACTTTGGCTCAATATGGCTTGTTGGAGACCGGCGAGTGAACTGGTCACGCTGTCAAAGATTTCAGCCACGCCACCGCGCCATCCGTAAATAGCTTGCTTCGTATCGCCCACGCAGAAAAACGAGCGCTCACTTTGCGGCGCACCGGCCAGTGGCGTTGCCAGAGGTTGCAAAATTCGCCATTGCTCCGGTGAAGTGTCCTGAAATTCATCGAGCAGCAAGTGATTAATGCCACAGTCGAGCCGTAACTTCATCTGTTCAGGATCAATCGCACCCTGCCCCCGCTCTGCCAGTAGGTTCTGTTGAGCCGGCGGGTACAAACGAACTGCGTTGTTCGCTGGCTGCGCAGGTTTGGCGACCTGCGCAAACATCCATTTCGATAACAAATAACTGACATCGCTAAAAGCCAACGTTCGCTGCCTGTTGATCAAGGCCGTATAACGTGCATCGTAAGCGGCTAGTACATCGTAACTGGCTAATGTCTGCTCACGGCGAATGGGCAACAATTCAGCCGCGGCCTGTTTTCGCAGAACACCCAGCGCATCGACCAATTCCCCCGGTAACTCTTTGCGATAGTATGTCGGCGTCAGGCTGTCAAAAGTCTTATAGACACCGTGGGTGACAATAGACTCCCAGTCACCAATCTCCGCGTAAGTGAGTAGTTTCCCGATTTCCTTGACGGCACTTTTGTGCTCGATTGGATTAGCGCGGAGTATTGCGATGGCCTGATTGAAGGCTTGTGGACTTGGGGCGGGTGGAATCGGTAACTGATCCCAAGCCATTTTCGTAGTGACTCGAAATGCGTTGTAGCCCGCTTTGACCGTACCAACAATCTGTTCAGCCACCTGCCGTTGCGATTCCCCTTTGGCCAACATTCGTATGAGATTAACTAGTGTCTTGCGATCATGCGCGTCCAACATTTCTTGCACTGCTTGCATCTGCACGGAGGTCTCTTGCACGGGATCGAGTGCAGACCAACCGGGTGGCAACATCATCTCTAAGCTGAACGTCCTCGCGATTTGCGCAAAAAAGCTATCCAAGGTGCTGACCCGGAATCTGTGCAACTGGCTGGCGACGCGTCGTAGCGCTGCCAGACAGGCCGGGGCAGACGTGTCGACTCCCGGTACATGCGTGGCTAACTCCTGGCGACTTGATTCGCTCATACAGGCTTTAGCCAGTCGCTGTAGAACACGGTGCATGATTTCGCCAGCGGCCTTACGCGTAAAGGTCGTGGCGAGCACGTGATCAACTTCCTGCCCGGATAAGACAATTTGCAGCAAGCGATTGCTGAGCTGAAATGTTTTACCGGTTCCTGCGGATGCGCGAATGAGCAACGGTTCAAACTTGACCGTCGCCAGTTGCACTTCGCCCGCCAGCAACTCCTCGGCCTTACGTACCGTTGCAGTGGGAACTCGGTCGGCGGCGCGTCGTGCGGCCGCGACCGATTTATCAGAAGGGAGTTGTTCAGGCGGTGGTACCGAAACGACCTGAACCTGGGTCTGACAGATCCTCGAGAAGTCGTCGTAGGGAATTTTTTCCAGCGAGCCGCTCTCAGGCCAAAACATTCCCTGCTTGATTCTACTCACCACTTCGTCGGCCAATTGATCCGCTTCGTGCAACTGCGTCTGGCTGAAGTCGGCGGTTACAAACCCGACATCACGTGCTTGCTTGGGAAGCGCGATGTAGCCAAGCAGCGGTTCACCGGTGACACCTAGTTTGGCAGCAATCTTCCTATAGAGCGGCAATTGGAGGTCTTTCCAGCCTTTAGTTTTCGTCCAATGGACGGAAAGAGGATGATGCAAACGGTCGCTCGATTTGTAATCCCAGATCGCCCATTGCTTGAGTTGCGGATGATAGTCGATGCGATCGATGCGCCCGATCAATCGCATCGAGTGGGCAGTATTTCCAAGACGGACATTATCGTCGTGTTCGACGCCACATTCCACAAACTGAATCTGCCAGCCTTCAGCGGCACGCGCCGCCTGGCAGACCGCAAAGGCTCGCAGTCGCATCTCCGCTTGCTCAATCTGAATCAAAACACCGGCGGGTGGATTGGGGCCAAATTTCTCGTTGGCGACCTGCTGCAACTGCGTCATTAGAAACGCTTCAATATCCTCCGCATTGGTGCTAACTCCCATAGGATGCCGACCCAACATGGCCAGCGAATCATGCAGCAAGATCCCGAACTTTGGCGCGTCCAACTCCGCTTCCACTTCGGTGTCGGTGCGCAGTTTCAACACATGCTTTAGATAATAGCGATAGGGGCACCGCAGGTAGTCTCGAAACGCGGTCACTGAGATGGCCGCAGGAATCATGGCGGTGCTTGGCCGGGGTACCGCCAATTGACTGGCACCTGTTGTTGGTTGCCAACGCTGGGTGACGGGCACAGGTACATCCACCGACTCTTCGGAAACTAATTGCATCACACGATGCGGCAAGTCGTTTAACTGACACGCCAGGAGCAAACGGCTAGGAACGAGGGGATCGCCCTGATGATCGGCTTTACCAACGACGATGCGCAGATGTTCCCGGGCATGCAACATGACTTGTAGACTGTACATGTCGCGTGCATAGCGACGTGCATTATCCATCATCCCCAACTGGCGTCGCAATTGATTGGGCAAGAACGCGTCCGCGTTAAGACTCTCGGGAACGACGCCGTCGTGCATGCCGGTGAGTATTAGTACTGGGGCGTCGTCAAGCGACAACTCGAGCCAACCGAGCATTTCGATGGCGGCCTCGTTACTGGGTTCGGGAACCAGTTTTCCAGCCATCGCGCGAAGCAGCCAATCGATCAGCTCGGCCACCGTCAGGCGTGGTTCGAGAGCCGGTGGAATGTCACGTAAGCCAACAATTAAGCTACCGATTTGCTGGGCAGCATTGTACAGCGTTTGTTCCTCGTCATCCTCCAAGTTACAGCGCTGATTGTCATACGCGGCTTGCAGAACGTGCAGCAGCGGTTGCACCCAGGCTGACAGGGGCTGAGGTCGTGCGCCGAGCTTGCTAAGCCACTTCGTCACCGCTTGGGTGATGAGATAGTAGACATGTGCACCATCCGCTTTTTCATTAACGTAGTCATCAATTGTTTTGGGGAGAACGGCCTGGCAATAACGGTCGAAAACTGCCAGCCAGTCCTCAGGCAACGGCACCTTCTGAGCTCGCAAAAGGTTAACAATTGCCGGTTGCCGGATCAAAGCAGCAAAGGTCGAAAAACTACGTTGTGCCACAAACTTGCCGATCAGCGCTAAGAGGGCCGCAGGCTCAGATTGCCCCAGTGGCGTCCCCGCACCGTGCCGCGCGGTCACATCGCACAACGCTAGATGATGCTTCAGCGTCGGAACAAGCGTTGGATCGGGGATGCCGATCGTAACGTCGCGTGTATGAAAACGATCGCCCAACTCGGCGAGGCAGGCGGCAGTCAACCCCGCTTGATCGTTGGGTGAATTGCCCACCAACAGGCACTCGTCTGGTAATTCAAGCACATGCTCCTGCCAGCTTTCAGACACCAGACAGCCGTAAGTGTCAAAAAAAGCTGCTTGGGAGCTTGGGGCAGCGATCCAGATCTCAACACTTTCCGCGACCGCCTCCAAAAAACCACGTTGCGTCTTGTTCAAATCGACCGCTCCCACAACCAGAATCTGTTGTGTCGTGGCGGGTTCGCGATATTCAAGCGCCATCAGTCGGGCCGTTTGGATATCCCACAACTCCAGTGCATCGAGTTGTTCGAGATACTTAGCTTGAACCGCCGCTAGCGCGAGCCAACGCGTTGACTCGGGATGTGCTCCCAGCGCGAGAGCAACTTTTTTGAAGTCCAGCCGGTCGCTGGCCAACTCACGATGCACGGTCGATAGCAGCTTGCCGAGTTCGAGCCATTGCTCGGTGGCTGTGGCCGCAGGGGGCTGCGGCACAATATGCTGCAATTGTTCAGTCGCAGTCGCTTTTAGCGCCGCGACCCACGCTAATACTTGAACAAGCTCGCTAGCGAACGGGAATTTCGCCACGTACAGGTACTCTGGTAGTTGCCCGGCAGTCACGATTTGGGGCGGATAGAGAATGCGCCGCTCCGCTTGAGCTCGCAGCGCCAGCAATTCCTGCAATCTTCGCTTCGCCAAACCACTGGGTAAGACAATGAGCAGTTGACGCATGTCCCAGGAGTCACCCGTGACATGGCGAACAAAAAGTTCTTCGACAACCTGGCAAACGATGGGCTGATGCCAGCCGATGAACCTGCGTTGAACCGCTTGTCCAGACTCCGCCTGCCCTTGTTGATCGGAAATTCCCGCGCGTCCTGTCACTTCGACCCTCCACTTCCCTGAATCCTAGGCACCGACTGGACACCTTTGGTCACGGTATCGTGGAAATTCTAGCAAATTTATCGAATACTGCGGGTCAGTGCGCTCGATGCAAGTTCGCGTGGATGAGGTTTCACGGCCGCGCCAGGCAGGGAAGTAAGTACGACACAGGCGAGCTCGCGTGCAGGGTCAGACCAGGCCAGAGTGCCGGTCGATCCGGTGTGACCAAAGGCCTTGTCCGAGCAGCCCGAACAAAGAGTCAGCGGGCCCAAAGCAAAGCCCAGGCCACGGGGGACCAATAACCCTTCGTTGTAGTTGCGAAGCATTAATTGCGCGGATTCGGCAGAGAGCATACCAGCGTCAGGGTGCGTCATCGCATCGAGGAATTTGAGCAGATCGCCCGCGGAAGCGTGAGCGCCGCCCCATGGGGCACCCAGAGCTCGCCAATAGGGACTATTCCAATCCCAGTCTTTGGCAGTCGGATCTCCTCCACCCGCTTCAGGAGCCGCATTTTCAATTTGAACGGGAATCGTTTCGGCAATTTTGAGATCGCCCAGCCCCAGCGCGGAATGCGTCATTCCTAGCGGCTTGAGCACATTGGCGGCAACCAATTCAAGGATGGACATTCCCGAAATCCGCTGCGCGATCTCACAGGCCAGCAGAATCGCCATGCTCGAATATTCGTATTTGGTTCCCGGCGCAAAACCTAGTGGAACTTTTAGTGCACCTTGGACAAATTCCGACAAGGGTGCGTGATGCTTCCGCAACTGCGCATTGTTGGGTAGCTGATCGGGTAGTCCGGACACGTGCGTGAGCAGATTCGCAATCGTCGCTTGCTCTCTTCCCTCCCCGGAAAACTCAGGCAAGAATTTTTGCACTTTATCCTGAAGGCCAAAAGCTTGGTGCTGGTCATACAGAGTCATGAGGGCCGCGATGGCGATGGGTTTGGTGATCGAGCCGAGTAGAAACGGGCTATCAATTTCCGCTTCACCAAAGGCTCTGGCGAGCGTGCGCGAGCCACTGCGGACCAAAATCGTCGCCGCGCGAACTTGACCTGATGCCACCGCCTGTGCCAGCACTTCCGCGGCGGCTTCAAGCCGATCCGCATCCTCCGCCGCCGAAAGTCGATTCACGAGAAGCCCCGCTATGATGCCACTGGAAACAAACCATCGACGATTCAAGACACACCTCGTTAGCGTGGCGAAGTTCGCCGGATGAGAAAACTAATCCAGCTTGCGAAACGTCGTTCAACCGACGACTTGTTACCCAATACAAGGCAACGCGCAAGGCAGGTCCGCGATGGTTCGAGCCTACGTCCACCGGGAAGGTGAAGTATAACCGATTCGTCGGTTGCTGCCCGCACTAGATCTGATAGTTGGCTTCCGGAAGCATGTCGTCGGGGAGGCCGTTGCGGACTCGCAGTTTAGGTTTCTCCAGCACGACGGTGGTGTGGGGCGAGACCGTGCTGGTAATCCATACCGACGAGCCGATGACGCTGTCGTGGCCCAGGACGGTGCGCCCACCCAAAATGGTCGCGTTGGCATAGATCACAACACGATCTTCGATGGTGGGATGTCGCTTGTGCCCGCGAATGAGTTGCCCGTCCGAATCAGTTGGAAAACTCAGAGCGCCCAGTGTAACCCCCTGGTAGATCTTGACGTGTGAGCCGATTTCGCAGGTTTCTCCAATCACCACGCCCGTGCCGTGATCGATAAAGAAATACTCGCCGATGGCAGCGCCCGGGTTAATATCAATGCCGGTATTGCGATGAGCCCACTCCGTCATCATCCGCGGAATAAAGGGAACACCCAGGCGGCGTAATTCGTGAGCTACGCGGTAAACCGTAATCGCTTCCAAACCGGGATAGCAGAAAATAATCTCGTCGCGGCTGCTAACGGCTGGATCGCCGTCAAAGGCGGCATCGACATCGGTGGCCAGTATTTTGCGGAGTTTGGGTATCTGCTGCAAAAAGAGAATTGCAATTGCCTGGCCCTTGGCTTCGTAATCGGTCTGGTTTTCACATTCACTGGTGCGTTGTTTGACGCGGTCGTCGTGATGTAGCGCGCGGCCGATCTGCGTCGTCAGCTTATCGTGCAGGGCGTCTATGAGGTTGCCGACGTGGTAGGTGACGTTGCCAATATGCAGTCCCTCACGTCGTCGAAATCCAGGGTAAAGAATGTCTTTCAGATCTTCCAGAATGGAGACGACGACTTCATATTTCGGAAGCGGGCAATGCCCCAAGTGATTGATGCGGTCTGTCGCTGTATAGGTAGCTACAATTGCATCGGTCAGTTGTGGAAGTTGCTCTTTCAGGCGAACATCAGAAGCCATTTTTCACCTTTAACTAACTCTACCTTTTCGATAACGGTGCAAGCTCGTCGCACAAGCAAGCGAACCTCCAGGAGATCGATACCACGAGTCAAAAAGGCTGCAATGGGCCGATTCGGGGTTTCGCTCGCTTGCGCGTTGAGTTTGCTATGGTTTCTCGGACGTCGCCATTCCATCAATGTTGAGGCAGGCAACGGTGAATCGCGATTATCGATACCGCGAACCAAAAAGGCTACAACGGGCCGCAACGCGCTCCACCGACTTACGCCAAGCACTCAGTTTAGT
>JBBQRC010000248.1:0-7142 GCA_038215215.1 Pirellulales bacterium | reverse complement strand
GGTGTAGAGGGGGCAGGAGTTTGGTGTAAAGGTGTCAGTAGTCAATTGTGCCAAGCACTCGCACGGTCGTTCCGGCAATTGACTCCTGTCACCTTTACGCCCGGGAATTGACTCCTGACACCTTTATCTGAATAGTTCCAGCTCGAAGGGAATATGCGTGGCGAATCCAATCACGATTGATGGCAACGAGGCGATTGCCCGCGTTGCTTATGCGGCGAGTGAAGTCATTGCGATCTACCCGATTACACCCGCGTCCCCGATGGGCGAATTCGCCGATACCTGGTCGGCGGCGAAAACACGGAATATCTTCGGTACGGTGCCCGAAGTGATCGAGATGCAGAGCGAAGGAGGTGCGGCTGGAGCTTTACATGGGGCGCTGCAAGGTGGGGCGTTGGCGACCACGTTTACAGCCTCCCAGGGGCTGCTGCTGATGCTCCCCAACATGTTCAAGATTGCGGGTGAATTGACGGCGGGAGTCATTCATGTGGCGGCGAGGAGCGTGGCCACCCACGCGCTGTCGATCTTCGGTGATCATAGCGATGTGATGGCGGCGCGGACCACTGGCTTTGCCATGTTATCTTCCGCTTCGGTGCAGGAGGCGCAAGATTTCGCACTGGTCGCACATGCCTCCACATTGAGGTGCCGCGTTCCCTTTCTGCACTTTTGCGACGGCTTTCGCACTTCGCACGAGATCAACAAGATTGATTTGATCGAAGAATCAACCCTGCTCGCCATGCTTGACCGAGAGTGTATCGCCGCGCACCGCCAGCGTGCGCTGGATCCAGACCGGCCCGTGCTCCGCGGTACGGCCCAAAATCCGGATGTCTTTTTTCAGGCACGCGAGGCGTCCAACACATTCTACTTGCGTACGCCCGATATTGTGCAGTCGGAAATGGACCGACTCTACCAGCTCACCGGCCGCCAGTATCGACTCTTTAACTATAGCGGTAGCCCCACAGCCAAGCGGGTGATTGTGATGATGGGTAGCGGTTGTGGTGCGGCGCAAGAAGCTGTCGAGCGTTTGGTCGCGCGCGGTGAGGAGGTCGGATTACTACAGGTGAGGCTATACCGCCCGTTTGACGTCACGCGTTTCGTGGCGGCGTTACCGAAATCGGTGGCTAGTATTGCGGTCCTGGATCGCACCAAAGAGCCCGGGGCAATCGGCGAGCCGCTATACCTGGATGTCATCGCGGCGCTGGCGGAGGGCTGGCCTCAAGCAGAAGGTCCCCTTCCGCGGGTTATCGGCGGCCGCTACGGGTTGTCGAGCAAAGAATTCACTCCGGCCATGGTGAACGCGGTTTTCCGACACCTGAACACCGCTCATCCCAGCCGCCTCGACGCTGAATCCAAGGATGCAAAGACTCAGGCTACTTCACTGCCGCCCGCGGCACAGTCCGATGCAGCACATAGTAATGCGACTTTGTCCAAACACTTCACGATTGGCATCTACGACGATGTAACGCTGCTGAGTATCCCCTGGGACGCCGGTGACGATCATGAGCCGAAAGAGGTCGTGCGAGCTGTGTTTTATGGACTCGGCAGTGACGGGACGGTGGGAGCCAACAAGAACTCCGTGAAAATCATTGGCGAAGAGACCTCCCTACACGCTCAAGGTTACTTTGTTTACGATTCGAAAAAGTCAGGGGCGATTACGGTTTCGCATTTGCGATTCAGTCCGCGACCGATCACCTCGACCTATCTGATTCGAGAGGCGAGTTTCGTCGCCTGTCATCAATTCGACTTTTTGCGGCGGATGAGCATCCTCGACGTAGCTGCCCCACAGGCAACTTTTTTGCTCAGCAGCCCCTACTCGTCCGACGACGTTTGGGATCAGTTGCCGCTCGAGGTGCAATCGCAGATTATTGCCAAGCAACTGCGTGTCTTCGTGATTGACGCCAATCGCTTGGCGCGCGAGGCAGGATTAGCGGGTCGCATTAACACGATCATGCAAACCTGTTTCTTCGCTCTCGCCGATATCCTGCCGCGCGAACAGGCGATTGCCAAGATCAAGTCTGCCATCGAAAAGTCCTACCACAAACGGGGTGATTCGGTTGTGCAAAAGAATTTCGAAGTGGTCGATGAAACACTGGCGAGACTGCAACAGGTGATGATTCCCACTGCGGCCACCAGTACTCTCGTTCGCGTGCCCTCGGTGTCCGCCAGTGCACCTGATTTCGTACAGCGTGTTACGGGGATGATCATCGCGGGGCAAGGGGATCTGCTGCCGGTGAGTGCCTTGCCAGTGGACGGCACCTTTCCGACAGGGACAGCGCAATATGAAAAGCGCAATATTGCTGAGCAAATCCCCATTTGGGAACCTGCGATTTGCATCGAATGTGGATTGTGCGCGCTGGTCTGTCCGCATGCTGCTATTCGCACCAAGGTGTACGCCATATCAGATCTTGAGGGGGCACCGGCGGACTTTTTATTTCGCAATGGGGATAAGCCGCGCGAAGGTGGCCAGGCTATCACGATTCAAGTTGCCCCCGAGGACTGCACCGGCTGCGGCGTGTGCGTCGACGTGTGTCCTGCGAAAAGCAAAGAGGTCGCACGACTCAAGGCGATCAACATGGCACCAAAAACCGCACACCTAGAGCAAGAAAAGCAGCGATTCCACTTCTTTGAACAACTACCCAATGTCGACCGCACGCTGGTGAAAACGGATACCGTCAAGGGCTCACAACTGCTGTTACCGCTGTTCGAGTACTCCGGTGCATGTGGTGGTTGCGGGGAAACGCCGTATTTAAAATTGCTGTCACAATTGTTTGGCGACCGTGCATTGATCGCGAACGCGACCGGATGTTCATCGATCTTTGGTGGCAACCTACCTACAACCCCTTGGTCGATCAACGCGGAGGGGCGGGGTCCAGCTTGGTCCAACTCACTGTTCGAAGACAACGCTGAATTCGGCTTGGGCCTGCAGTTGGCAGCGGAATGCAAGGCGGAGCGGGCCAAGATATTACTCAACGAGCTGCGTGATGACGTTGGGGCTGGACTGGCCGAGCAGCTCCTGCACGCCGAACTGCGAAGCGAAGCTGATTATGCGCAGCAGCGGCAACGCGTGGTAGAACTATCGACCAAGCTGCGGTCGATCCCAGCCGAAGGAGCGGTCGAGTTGTTGCAACTGTGTGGCAATCTGGTGCGGCGCAGTATGTGGATCGTGGGTGGCGATGGCTGGGCCTATGATATTGGTTACGGCGGACTCGATCATGTGCTCGCTTCGGGACGCAACGTTAATATTCTAGTGCTTGACACGGGTGTGTATTCGAATACGGGTGGGCAAGCATCGAAGGCGACGCCCCGCGGTGCATCAGCCAAGTTTGCCTCAAACGGGCGTGACGTACATCGCAAAGACCTCGGCATGTTGGCGGTGGCTTACGGGAGTGTCTACGTCGCGCAAGTCGCCGTGGGTGCCAATCCCGCGCAGTGCGTGCGCGCCTTCCACGAAGCGGAATCGTATCCAGGCCCATCGCTGATCTTGGCGTACAGCCAATGCATCGCGCACGGTATCGACATGTCCACTTCGATGACCCATCAAAAGGACTTGGTCAAGTCCGGTTTCTGGCCGCTGTTCCGCTACGATCCACGCCAAGCCCATGATGGCGGGCATCCATTTCATTTGGATAGTCACAAGCCGAGTATTCGTTTCAAGGACGTGGCGATGCAAGAGGGGCGCTTTGCCATGCTGGCCCGCGCAAATCCCGAACGCGCTAAGTTTCTCTTCGATCTGGCTCAGCGAGACATCGATGAAACGTGGCACTATTACGAACAATTAGCCGGAGTCGAGCGCGAATTTACCGACTCGCGCTGAAATGTCATCATCGCCAGAGGATTCAATATGAACGTCGATCTCACATCGCACTACTTGGGACTGAAACTTGATAATCCGCTCACTGTTTCAGCGTGCCCGCTGACTGGAAATGTTCAGTCGCTGATCAAGTTGCGCGAGGCAGGTGCCGCGGCGGCCGTGCTCCCGTCGATCTTTGAAGAACAGATTGAGCATGATGAGGCGGAGATAGCCCGCCTGCTCGATATTTGGACGTTGTCGTCGCCGGAATCGAGCGGCTACTTCCCCGAACTCGATACGTACAACACCGGACCGGATGCCTACTTGGAGTTGATCGCAGATGCAAAGCGCGAGCTGGATATGCCAATTATCGCTAGCCTGAATGGAGCTACCCTGGGCGGCTGGATTCGCTACGCAGGACGGATCGAAAAAGCAGGCGCGGACGCATTAGAACTGAACGTTTATCGTGTTCCTGACTCCCCGGAGCTGAGTTCGTCGGAAGTCGATCGCGAATACGTGCAACTGGTCCGGTCCATCAAGCAAGAGATTAACATTCCGGTTACGATCAAGATCGGTCCGTACTTCAGTTCGCTTCCCTACTTGGCTAAAGAGCTAGAGCTGGCAGGGGCCGACGGACTGGTCTTGTTCAATCGTTATCTCGCTCCGGATATAGACCTGGAGGCTCGTCGCTTTACCCCAGCACTTGAACTGAGCACCGCCGCTGAGTTGCGAGTGGCCCTGCGATGGCTGGCGATCTTGCGCGATCAAATTAAATTTTCGCTAGCCGCCACCGGAGGAGTTCATGCCGGGACTGACGTGGTGAAAGCCATGATGGTGGGTGCCGATGTGGTGTCAATTGCCTCGGTCTTGTTGGAGCATGGGAACGGGATGATTCCCCAACTACTACAAGAATTAACGCACTGGATGCACGAGCATGATTACGAGTCCGTGAACCAACTGCGAGGTTGTATGTCCAAGCAGCATTGTCCGAATCCCGAAGGGCTGCAAAGAGCCAACTACATGCGTGCCCTTACCAGCTATACCGCACGCAGCTAACACTCTGGCAACACTCTGGCAACTATGGCGACTCGGCTAAAAACCAACGCAACGATCGGTGCGGACTTGCAGCGTCTCATACAAGTCCAACTTGAGCGCGCGATTGACGAAGCTCGCGATCCGCAGCGCGATTGGAATGAGTTGATTCACGGCCTGCGGCTGCGCTGCAAGCGCATCGTGGCGATGTTGCTGCTCATGCGGGAAGCGGACCGAGACTGGAATGACCGTGAACGGAAAATGATTCACCAAGCGGCATCCAATTTAGGTCGTTTTCGTGACGCCCACTCGATTCACCACGCTTTTCAGCAACTCTGCAAGTCTACGAAAGTGCCGCCAGCGGCTTTGGCCAAATCGGTGAAGCTACTTTGCGAAAATGTCGGCGAGCAACCGGTCGACGCTAAGCTAGAAAATGTGCCCCGGGAGCAGCTACAGGAACTGCAAGACTTTGAATATGCCCTGCGCGGCATACTGAAGCGATTGGCAAGTTGGCCGATGGAAAACGTTCACTTGGAGACAGTGATCGGAGGCTTGGTGCGAACCTATAAGAGAGGTCGCGGCACCATGCGGAGAACCCGCAAGCACCCCACCGATGACAATCTACACCACTGGCGAAAGTGGGCAAAACACCATCAGTATCAATTGCAGCTCTTGAAGAAACAGTATCCACAGCGATTTCTTGCTCGCTCCGATCGGCTCAGCACATTGACCAAACTGCTTGGTGACGACCATGACTTGGCCATGCTCCGCCGCGCCCTCGCCGGTCACTCCGACGATGCTGGCGTTGCACAGGAATTAGTCACAGCGTTGGTCGAGCAACGTGGCAGCTTGCAAGCCAATGCCCGGAAACTGGGTCAGCGCATCTTCGAGAAAAAACCGAAACAATTTAAAAAAATCGCGCTAAAAAGTTGGCGGCCACGGATCAGCCAAGACCGTTAGGACGATCCTTGACGATTGGGAGTAGTTGAAGTGCCAATAAAAAACCTGGATCGGATCTTTAAGCCGCGTAGCATCGCGGTGATTGGTGCGAGCAACGTGGCTGGCAAAGTTGGCCATACGGTGCTAAGCAATCTACAGCAGTGTGGCTTTCCGGGAGCCATTTATCCGGTGAATCCGAAGCATGATCAGATCGCGGGTCTGCAGGCGTACAGCCAGATTCAGGACGTACCAGCCAAGACGGACTTGGCGATCATTTGTACTCCAGCCGCAACGGTTCCCGAATTGGTGCTGGAGTGTGGCCACGCGGGGATTCGCGGCTTGGTGATACTCTCCGCAGGCTTTCGAGAGATGAATGCCGATGGCGGTAAGCTTGAGGACTCCATTCGTCACAATGCCCGCCAATTTGACGGCCTGCGGATCATCGGTCCAAATTGCTTGGGGGTGCTTTCACCCATCAATTCAGTGAACGCGAGCTTTGCGGGAGGCATGCCGCAACGAGGGCGGGTGGCCTTTATTTCGCAGTCGGGAGCACTCTGCACAGCGGTGCTTGACTGGGCAGCCAAAGAGGATATCGGTTTCTCGCACTTCGTTTCGCTTGGCAACATGCTGGATGTGGGCATGGCTGATTTGATCGACTATTTTGCACTCGATCGAACAACCGACGCGATCATCATGTACGTCGAGTCGATACACGACCCGCGCGAGTTCATGTCGGCGGCTCGAGCTTTCACGCGTAAGAAGCCGATTATCGCTTACAAGGCTGGGCGATTTACGGAATCAGCCCGAGCCGCCGCGTCGCACACCGGCGCCATGGCAGGCGTTGATTCGGTTTACGAAGCAGCCTTTGCGAGGGCCGGTATTGTCCGCGTCTTTGATATGGAGGACATGTTTGACTGTGCAGAGCTGCTAGCCCGCCAACAACTCACCGCCGGGCCGCGTTTGGCGATCGTCACCAACGCAGGTGGTCCGGGTGTCATGGCGACAGATACCTTGCTCGAGCACCGCGGTGTTTTGGCCACCCTCTCCGATACCACCCTCCATCGGCTCAACGAGCAATTACCAGCAGCCTGGTCGCATGCCAATCCGATCGATGTACTCGGCGATGCTACCGCCGCACGGTTGGCCGCCGGCTTGGACACCGTTATGGCGGACGATCAAGTGGACGCCACCCTTGTGGTACTGACACCTCAGGCCATGACCGATCCGCTAGCCTGCGCGCAAGCTGTGGTCGAGGTCAGGGAAAAATATGACAAACCACTGCTTGCATCTTGGATGGGTGGACTGTCGATGCAAGCGGCTATTGAGCTGCTGGGCAAGGCGGGAGTTCCAACTTACGCGACCCCGGAAAAAGCCATTCGCGCCT
>JBBQRC010000247.1:0-7149 GCA_038215215.1 Pirellulales bacterium | reverse complement strand
CCCACGCAAATGGGGGGCGCGTGCGTCACGCCAGGCTGCGACGTCTCCATGTACGCCAACTACGAGGCGCTTTGGTTGCGGCGCGAAGGGGACCAGAATTTCACGCTCTCGCGCTTCAACAGAATGGACCCCTTTGACTTCGAAATTGGCCGTATCGGCGGGCGTATCACTGTGGGACGCCTGTGGGATTGCCATAATGGAGTAGAGGCGGTGTACACTGGACCGTTTAAATGGCAACGGAGTTCAAATGTTACCGGTGCCGGGAACCTCGATAGCCTACTGAATCCATCGGGAGGTTACACGGCAGCCACCATTAACGCCTTCAACAGTGCTGATCAACATGTGCAAAGCTATCAAGCGAAATTAAATAGCTTCGAAATCAATCGCACTTGGTGGACATGGGATGTGGTGCAGACCTTAGTGGGAATTCGTTACATCGATTACGAAGAAGACTATGCCTTGTCTACGGCTCGTATCGGGGTGGGCAACGGATTTCTCCTCAACAGTATCAACAACCGTGCGGTGGGGGCCCAATTCGGGGGCATGTTAATGCGACCGCTTGGCTTGCGTGCCAATTACGGTGTGCGTGGAAAAATCGGCGTCCTGGCCAACTTTGCAAACTCCAATACTTTCCTTTCCAATGCCAATACCGTAGTGTTGAATTCAGCGGACGACAGCACCAAGGTTGCAGGTGTACTGGAGATGGGGGTATTCGCTAATTATCAAGTCGTACCGAGCGTCCGCTTGACCGGCGGTCTCGAATTCCTGTACTTGCCTGGCTTCGCGACTGTGCCAGCCCAATCGCTGGGGCAGGTCAACCCAGGCAGCGGCACATCCCTTCAGAATGACGGCGATCCGTTCTTCTTCGGTGCCAGCACGGGTGTGCAAATCCTGTTCTAAACAACCGGCCAAGAATTGACAGAATCAGCATCCAAAACGCAGCGCGAAAGCGCTGCGTTTCTGCATGGTGGGCTTCTTGGTTGTTCCTCGATGTCACATTGCCGAGGGCTAAATAATCGAAGCTCGGCAGACTGGTATTCACTGAGGTCCACTTAATTTCTGACTGGTCTAAGCGGCTTCCGCAACTGAATTTTGATGAACACGGGCTCCGTCGTCAATTCAAAAACACCGTCTGCTAGCAGTTTCGGTTCATTGACTCCGGCGGGGCGGGCGAAGCCGTAGGGTTCGGTTGGCAACCCAGACTGGTCCATAACGAGCTCTTGACTGTCATTCGGATCGAGAAAGGCAAAAGCCGCAAAGGTCCCACGTGCCAGTTCGGTCACGACGAATTCAGCCAGCCCGTCCTGCAATTTGACGGTGCGCGAAAAGATCGGCACCAACGGTTCGTCCACTGCTTGCGGTGGCCCAACGACTTGGAAAACGACGGTCCCTTCGCGGAAGTCTTGCGAGCGGATGCTGACCACAAGAATTGTCGTCTGGCTGTTAAGGCGACGTCCGTAGAGGGTGGGAGACTGGTTGGACGGCGGACCAATAGTAGGGACGAGATCGTACCGCGACGCAACGGACATGACCAACGCCACCACCAAGCCGAAAATGGTGAGCGTGCTGCCGTAATTGTTTCGCCAGATGTCGGCTATTTTGCTCAGCATGGGTCTACTGCGGGATGATATGGGATTCGATTGAAGAGTGCGAGCAGAGGTTCTGCACACATCTTAGCCAATCGACTCCGAATCAGCGAGTAGCACAGAGCTTCGATAGCCACCAGTCCTACAACAGCGAATCGCCAGCTGAGCGGCCGAAGATTTCATCAAGGACTTTGCGCTCCCAACCCGGATCGTTGAAAAATGAATCGTCTGTACGATTCCCCGCGTCAGTCAACCAGGCCCCGTCGTCGGTTAACCAGTCCCCCTCGTCGTTCAACCAAGACTGAAGTTCCGTCACGTCGGCTAATAAGGCAAGCTCAGCCGCATTCTCTCGTTGATTGTCGGTTGCGAATTCCTGACGGCTAGACCCTTGTAAATCCTGGTAGGCACCGTCACGGGGTTGTTCTGCGAACAGGGGCTCCGAAAAATGCGGCTGAGAAAAATCAAGGCTTGAATGATGGGCGGTTTGATGTGGCAGCGGCTGGGATGACGAGAGAGTCGTAGATTGTGGGGCAGTCACAGGGCCGACATGTACCGCTTCAGCGCTTGAGCTGGCAGCAACTGCTGCGGCTACGATGAGATTCGAGGCTAACGCTGTCGTAGGCGACGCGGCAGACGCGGATAACGAATTCACCGCCAGGCTGATGGGCTGACCGCTAACGTAGGTCTCGACCGATTGAAATCCGCGCGCCTCGCGACTCCACGTGCTTTCGCGGAAATTAATAAAATCGGCACCCTGTTGCCATTGTGTCGACTTACTTGAACCGTACAGCATGGCGACGTCCTGGCCGCCAGCAGTTGCGTAGGCATTAACTTGTTCGAAAAACTTGGTGTAGCTGGCAAAGCCCGGACCGGTGATTGATGCCGCATCACCACTGGTGCTGAAGCGATCGTTGTTCTGAGAATCGTAGATGTCGGCGGTGTCAAATCCGCCTGCATTGCCGTAGGCATAAACACGCTCAAAGCCCGAAATGTAATTGAAGTAGCCAGCACCTGTCAGGCTCGTGAACTGCGGTCGTACGCTGAGGCGATCATCACCGGCTGAATCATACAGATAGGCGATGTCCTGTCCGCCAGCAGTGGCATGAATAAATATGCGATCGACATCGGTCACCGAATATTTATATCCCGCGCCTGTCATTTCCGCTTGACGCGGCCGAGAAACGAGTTGGTCGTCGGTATCGGTGTCATAAAGGTAAACCCCATCCGCCCCGCCGCCGCCACTCAACGCGACCTGCTCGACCGCTTGGATACGCACGTTTAATTGGTTGCTCTCTAGGGTGGTCTGTGTGGGAGTCATTTTCACACTTTCGGCAGCCGATGAACCGGTGATCTGAATTTGATCATTGCCGACTCGACCATCGATCTGCAAATTCTGGATTTGTCCAGCGGCGTAACGATAGTGCATTTCGCCAATCGCAACATCGACTCCATTCTTCAGGTTCAATTTGTAAACATCAGATTCAGAGGTGCCATTAACTTGCAGCGTAGTGCCGATTTTCGTAACAACGTTGGCGATCGCAAGTTCACCGCGGTCGCCATTATTTCCAGGCATTTGGATGTCAAACCATTGGCCGGCACGAGCCTGGATGTCGACTCGTAACTCGCCTCCTTCCCAGGTTGTATCGGTGGCCAGTGTGCTCGCTCCGTTGAGAACTCTGAGCGCACCCGTCTGGGCATCGGGGTTCTGCCAGAGCACGCTGAAGATCCCGTCCTGGGTTGCCTGGGCACGATAGGTTTGGCCCGCTGGAATTTCATTTTCCCAATAGCTGACAGCTCCGATGTCGGTAGTAACGGAAGGACTGGGCGAAGTCCCTTGGGGATCAGCCTGGAAGGTCCAGTTCAGTTGAAATGGTCCAATGTTATGTGGCGACTCGACGCGTAACTCATAACTTTGGCCAGCTAACAGCTTCAAATCTGCCGCTCGCAAATCGCCCGAACCCAGCGTCTGACCTTGAGTCGAAACGGTCCACCTGAGCGAGTCAGCCCAGTCGGAATCAGCGTCAAGTCCCCATGTGCCCGCCGCATCGGCGTTGAACCGGTAGACATCGACATCGTTCAGCGAATTGATCCAACCACTCAATTTTCCGCTGGCAAAGTTGAGAGGCTGAGCCGTGGAACTTTGATCCCCAACATTGTCGTCGGGAATGATCGCATCAATCGCTTGCTGTAAATCCAGTCGATCGTACGAGGCATTGGTAAGCGCATCGAAGACTCGGTCTGCTGTCTCAGACAAGTGGTGCGCCAACGAACTGGCGTTAATATTGCTCCAGCCCGCCATCTCCATGGCTTGCCGCACCAAGACGGAGGCTCCAGCCACATAAGGTGCGGCCATGGAAGTGCCTGAGGCAGTCGAAAAATCATTCACTTTGCCGTCGCGACCAAGCAGGTGATCTGGCACAGTGCTCATGATGTTACGCCCCGGTGCAGCGATGACACGATCGTTACGCTGACTGAAATCGCTCAACTGTCCGTTGTCATCGACGCTGGCAACGGGAATGACATAAGGGCTGGCAGCAGGGTAACTAAGCCCAGGTGCATTATATTGTTTAAACGAGTTGCCTGCGGAAGCGGTTACGACAATTCCGTCGTTGAACAGTTGTCGTAGTTCGTCCTCCAAGATGGCTCCACTGGGAATCGAACTGGCATTCCAAGTTGTACCAATGGAAAGATTCACCGTCGTGATGGGGTTCTCAAAAGCGTTTCGATTGGAGTGCACCCACTGCAGCGCTTTTTCAACCCAATTGAGTTGACCTTGTCCGGCGTCATTAAAAACTCGGAGCGCAACCAGATCAACACCTGGAGCCACACCGCTGTACTTGGAATCGTCGCTGCCAATGATGCCAGCTACGTGCGTGCCGTGGAAGCCGCTTGGCCCATCGTCGTATGGATTGGCATCATTCTCTTCGGTAAAATCCCAGCCACCTACAACTCGGTAACCCGGCCCAAATCCTTTACCCAGCGACACGTGATCCCAAGCAATACCGCTGTCGATGACAGCCACGGTTTGTCCCTTGCCAGTCAGCCCAAATTGCTGCTGCACGTGGTCCCAGCCCGTGGCGACATGTGCTGCAGTAGCCTGCGCGGCCGCGGGGACCATGGCCAGATGATTGTCGATCGATAGCGGGTTGTCGATCGCCCCGTGCAGTTGGAGCGTGTGACTTCCTAAGACATCCAATAGCATTTGAGCAGAGAGTACCAGTCTGCGCTCGCACAACTGAAATTGAGCATCCGAGGAGTTCCGCGAGCGTTGGGCGCGCGTCAAGCGTTTGGGGGGCAGGCTGGACACTTGATTAATTCAATCCGAAAACAAAGGGGACTCCATGGCGACCGAATTCCACATTGCTCAAACGTAGTTCACGCACTGATGCGAGCGGTGCGGCAGGCTATCCAGTCGCTGTCTGCCGGCAATCAGACAGATAAAAAGTCGAGCACTGGGGGTTGTAAGGATTGTGAGGTCTGGAAAGACCTGCCGGAGGTCAGGGTAGAAGCTGGAAATCGAGAGGGCTTCGTGCCGAAGATGCTCCCGTAACGCTTCGGAGCGCGTTTGCGAAGTGGGTGCATAACGAAAATTATTCACCTGAAACAGCAATTCAACCGATGAAGTTGTTAGGCACGTCCAGCAGTAGGGATCGCTTAATGGCGAAGGATTCGCCACTGGCACGTGTACACACGCAGGATGCGTGTTAGCGGCCGACCACGAGGCAAGGATGCCAATCAGGTCGGCTTGCCTTGTAGGGAGAAAAGGGATGTTCTCTCGGGCAAATGGGGTACGCACACCAACAGGATTAGCAAGAACATGAGCCGGTTGACTTGGTTCCAACGGGTCTACTGGACACGCTTTAGCAAGCCGTTGTCCGAGCGCGAGCTAGTGCGGCACATCATCACCACTCCCATTTCTTCCCTCTTGGAGGTGGGCCTCGGAGATGCGAGTCGCCTCAAGCGTCTGGCTCAAATCATTCAGCTGTCCGCGGGAGTCGAGCGTCTCCGCTATGTGGGCGTCGATGAGTTTGAGGCGGCTAAAAACGACCGGCGCCACCTGTCTTTAAAAACCGCGCACCAACTTGCGTCACAGCTGAATTTAAAAGCGACCCTCATCCCGGGTGATTTGAAATCGGCGCTGCCACGTGTCGCGCACAAGATCGGCTCTAGCGACTTGGTTGTTGTGGACGGCGGACTCGACCCGGCTCAACCAGACGATGGCCCAGTAGCAGCTTGGCTAAATCACATCGCGCATGATCATTCAGTCATTTTCGCATGCGCCCAAGCAGGTGAAAATCTGACCCGCGTGGTGCGCCGTGCCGCGCCATTGCAACGGGTCGCCTGAAGGCCCTGCAGCTGGACACTTCTCTTGGACACTGCACTTGGACCTACTGCACTTGGACCTACTGCGGTGACGGCGTCTGCAGGGCTAGCTATCTACTTGCCAAATTCCTAGTTGCCGGTTGCGGTTTTGCCTGTTTCCCGCTTGTCCGTCATCTGCTTGCCGGTTAGCCGTCTTCGCGATCGCGACTGATAGAAGGGGCGGGTCCAGCATCAGCATTGGTAGCAGTTTTGGGAGCTTGCTGATCACCCGGGACAAAATGAGGCGGTCGAATTCGAGTGTCGGCTTCCACCGCCGTAGCTTCGTTTGGGCCTCTTAGGTGATGATAGTCACCTGGTTCACCGGCATCGTAGGAATCGTCATACCTCGACACGTAACCAGGCACCTTTGCTCGCTCGAGCTCCAAAAGATATTCGGCGACAACATGTTGTTGAATCAAATCACGACACGCTTGATTAATGGGATGGGCCACATCGGCGTACAGCTTGTTCGGAGCATCCTCGTCACGAGACTCACGATGGTCGCGAATACGCGTCCCGCAATTGTTACAGAAATTGCTTCGAATCGCATTCTTATTACCGCACCGCGCACAGCGATTGGTGAGCTTGCGACTAGGCATTGCCACAAACGGGCCTTGGCTACCCTCGATGATCTTCAAGTCGCGCACGACAAAACAGCCGTCAAACGTAATCGAGCAAAAAGCGCGTAGTCGATCTTCGGACTCTTCCATCAATTTGATGCGAACTTCAGTTATCTCCACTGCTTCTGCTCCCATGCATGCGACGTGGACGACGCTAGCGGACGCAACTCCAGAGCTGAATCTGCTTTTCGATTGACGACGTGTACCATGATTTAACAGCATAGGCCCGCGTCAGTCCAGCATCTAATGCCGCACGACGTATAACCGACATTCTACGGGTGTCGGTGACCAAAGCAAAGCAACTTGAGCCGCTGCCGCTCATAGACGTATATGCACATCCCGCATTGTTCAAGATTTTTAGTTGTTTTTCGATCCACGACGTAAGCTGGCTGGCACTTGATTGTAGAGAATTGAATAGCAACCTACCAACTTGTTCCTGATCGCCACGCTGGCAGGCGGCCCGAATCCCCTCCGCGCCCCGCTGTGGGGATAGAAATTGATATCCTGCGTAAACTGCAGGGGTTGGGCAGCCTTCGGGTGGGTGGGTTACTACAAAATGAATCTCTGGCTGCGCCGCAATA
>JBBQRC010000246.1:0-7161 GCA_038215215.1 Pirellulales bacterium | reverse complement strand
ATGGTGCGGAGATCAGGCCGGCCGGATAGTATCGGAACAGTTACCGGCATAGTGCGACCCATTTAGCGCGACGTTTTGACGCAAGCATCTGCGTTTATAAAAAGTTCGGATCTAGCGGCAGCTTCTCACTCGATTGGAGCTTAGTGACTTAAGAAGTTGCCAGGGTTTCCTTGCGCACAAATCCATCACTTCATCGTAAGGACCGAGAGAATGGTATCGTTAGCAAAATCAGTTGGAAATGCCGGTATCAACATGCCTGCGGACGTCTTGAACGTTCAGGTAAATCTCAATCGCATACCAGCCTTGCGCGGTGGTCCGCCGATACCATTGGACGCCGACTCACGCGTGGGGCCAATGACGCTGGATGCGATTGCAAGGTTTCAAAAGCATCATTTCGGTTGGAGTGATGGGCGAATTGATCCCAAGGGGAAGACACATCAACAACTAGAACTGGAGCTGGCTTCATTGCCCACGACTCCCGACGTAGATTTGAATGGAGGCAGGGATACCTCTCCCAATGCTTGGCCAAGCAACGAAATTCAAGCAGCCATGGTTAATCGCGTGCTCTCCAATCTTCCGCCGCAAGTAGTGGAAGCAGGCGCTTCAGATTGGCTGTGGAATCTTAGTCCAGCTCGGCTCACAATTATCGATGTAGCCATCCAAGAGGCCAAGCCCTATCCAGGGCGGGTGAGTGATATGGAGGGTCAAACAGGTCTTAATGTCGATCCTTGGGACGGAAAAACCAAACGTATACGGCATGGCTGGCGGCGACTTCACGAGTACTTTCAAACGGCAAGTGTCCACGTCGATATGAATATTGAAGAGCAACGTGAAGGAATACTGTGTTGGAATAAACGTGTACAACAACCTCATCTTCCGCAGGCTCCCGGCACTACGCCTGGGGTGCACTGGTGTGGCATCTTTGCGACTTGGGCGTTGAGCAATGCGCAGTCCCGTTGGCCTAATTTCGTTCGGCGTCCCTTACGCTGGATGTCGCCTTTGATCAGTATGCCAAAACAGCTCGCCATGGAAAACGGTGGCAAGCTGAATCTGGAGGCTGGCGACGTTGCTGTGATTCTAAAAAACACACATCACTTTACGCTCATCTCTCCACCCGTTGGCAACACTAAGAACTCGCTTGTTTGGGTGATTAGTGCCAACGATGAGTATCAAAGCATATTGATAAAGACTTTTCCGGTCAGTAGCATTCTGATGCGTTATAGTGGCGACGACATTTTTCTCTAAGATTGGCTCACAATCTTCACACATTATGGATCTGCACGGAGACCTCTTGATGGTGTTGTTTTGCCCAATATGAGCTGTCGCGCTTCTGAGTGTAGCAATTGATTTTGCAGCCGCTCGTACCACGTGTCGCTGTGACCTTCCTCGGTTTGCAGACTAATTTTGCTGGTAGCGCGGTCAAGCCAATAGCTTGCCTCCATTTCGTTCCCCAATCGCTGATTAGCCATTGCGAGAATCAGCCACTCCTGCGGGGTTGCTTCTTGGCGTGACGCTTCAATCGCGGACAGCATGCATTCCAACGACATTTCGAATTTGCCTGCGCGGTAATAAGCTGTTGCGAGTGTATTCAATCGACAGTACCGATCATTATTCGATTGCGCATGACGCAGCGAATATTCTGCCCGGTTCAGCATCAGTTCAATGTCTTGTTTTGAAGGCTCGGAAAAGGCTAGTAGCCAAGCGAGATTATTGGCGTCATGCTCGTTTGATGTGGTGGCAAAGGAATCGCGTGCGCGGTCGCAAATGTTGTGAAATTCATCGAGATCATTTTCTGCCAGCCGTGCGAGTGCAATGAGGGTGAAAGCGACGCTACGTCGCTGCGAAGATTGCAGCAGGTAAGTTTCAAGATCAGCGGCAGTGGCTCCCCAATTGCGAAGCTCTGCGTGAATGCTAGCGCGCTGCCAATACAGTTCGGGCGAAGGCTTCACTGAGAGTAAATAATCATAGTGGCTGGCTGCAGACGACCAGTCTCTTGCCTCCCTAGCAACTTTCAAGTCACGTTCATGCTGGACAATCAAGATCTTCGCAATTTTTGATTCGGCGGTTTCCAGCATGCGATTTGCGTCAAGAACGCGGAGATATCCTCCGCTTGTAATGAAGATCTCTTCGCCGGACGGGCTGAAAAGGGCATTCATCTCTAGAAAGGGCGATGTAAACAAACTAATCGCCTCCTGCCCATAGATTGGATCCCAAAGCCGGATTAGACCGTCAATCCCAACGGAGACAGTTCTGCTTCCGTCAGGCGAAAAGTTGATTTTCAACACAGCTGTGCCGCCCGTGGACCACGACATTTCGGGAACGATTTGCGTGACAGATCGTAACTCGGCATTACGTAGGATTGCAGCGATATTCCAGCGATGAAATACAGCGTCTCGGCCTGCGGAGAGCAGCGTCTTTCCGTCGCGACTGCATGCAAGGGCTAGAACGGGGCCTGTATGGCAAGCAAGCGTACCAACACATTCGCGATTTTCGATGTCCCATATCTTGATCGTACTATCATCGCTGCTCGTCGCGACGAAGCGGCTATTTCCGAGATGTTTGACTTGATGCATGAACATGTCGTGACCGCGTAGGTGATGCGGCTGGTCAGGTTCGTCCAGTTTCCAGATCCACAAAGAATTGTCCTCGCAAATAGCAACAACCCGTGAATCGTTTAGGCAGAAAGTGATGTGATTGATCCTTCCAGTATGAGCTTTCGTTAGAACTGTCGAGCAGCCGTTTTGCCAGTCCCATAGAATGACCGCGCCGTCTTCATCTCCTGAAACCAAAAATCTTCCATCAAACGATGCGGCAACGCACGCCAGCCAACTCTCATGCCCCTCAAGTTCATAGTCAACTTTTCCGCTCGATTGATTAATCAGACGAAGCGTGAAATCATTTGGCCCGCCTCGCGAGATATTCCGCGCTGATGCGATTGCCAGGAGGTTCGTGTCCGGGATCGTAACGGCTTCGGAAATGTACGCATTTTGATTGTGCAGGTAACGGAGCGATTTGTTGGGCTTGCTGTCCCACAATCTCACTTGGCCATCTGCGCCGACAGTTGCCAGCATGAGACCGTCGGGGCTGAGGCACATTGCATTATTGTTTGGTTTGTGACCAGCGAATTCTGCTAACTTTTTACCTGTGAAAAGATCCCAAGCTTGCACACTCGACGAGCTCAAGCCCACAAAAAGCGAATTTGAATCTTTTGCAAATGCCAAGCCACAGATGGAATCATTCCGAGTATGGTAACGGCTTTCCTCTTCGCCAGTTTCGAGCGATATTAGCTTGGCTGCGCCCGAGTAGGTACCAATTGCCAAGCGTTTCCCATCTGGGCTGAAAGCTACCCGTCGAGCATCTCCAAGATCTTTTACGGCTAGTAGCTCTGCACCGGAGTCGACATCCCACAGATATACTGCCCCGTCGCGACCGCCCGTTGCGATACGCTTACCGTCAGGATGAAATCGCACACAAAAGCAATTCTGCGTGTGTGCGCGAATGCTTCTGACAATCGACCACGTATGCGTTTCAAACACCTGCACGATTCCATCAGATCGAGCTACTGCGATTTGAGTACCATCTGGACTGAACTGTACATCAAATGCGTTCCCGGTAGGCTTGAGTTGTTTTATTAGCGAGCCATTGGTAGGATTCCAAACGCAAACACCACCGCGATTTTCTTGGCCTCGCCACACAACTTCTGCCGTGGCGAGGAATTCCCCTTTGGGATGGAATGAGACAGCCATGATCGCGCTTTTGTTCTGCCCGAATTCAAGCAGCTTTTCTCCAGTCGCGACGTTCCAGATGAAGACTTTGCTTTGAGTATCTTGTCCCCAATAACCCGTCGTTGCGGCCAGCAGGTGTCCGTCGGAACTAAACGTGCACGCGCGTGTGGCCTCGCCGTTTGCTTCGAAAGTGCGAATCTCTGGATGACAAACATGATTCAAGTAGTACCACTCCCAGTTGCGTCGTTCAGGGGCGCAACGTTCCAGGCTCGCTTGCGCCCGCAGCAGTTCAGAATCGCGTTCACTACTTGCCAGCGCAATGTCGTTGCGATAGATCATCTGTTCGATGCGATCACGTTGCGCCAAAGTCAGCAAGTTGGCATTCGTGAGATCCTCTAGAGCATCCGCCGTCTCAATACGTCGTAGCTCAGCGTGATGCCATAATACGGATACGACAACTAAGCTCAGCAAAATGGAAGCCAGCAATGCGGCAGCCAACCCAACTGAGAGCGGCTTGCGTCGGCAAAGTTTTTGAAAACTTTCAAGGGGCGAGATAGGACGGGCGTGTATCGGCAAGTTTTGCAAGAAACATCTCAGGTCATTTGCCAACGCATTTGCTGAAGCGTAACGGTCTTGGGGCAACTTGGCGAGACACTTGAGGCAGATGGTCTCAAGATCAGGTGGGATGGTCGCCCGTATGCGCCGTGGAGGAACGGGCGGCAGGTCTATGACTTGGCGTAACGTCTCAACCGGTGTCTCGGCATTGAAGGGTACGTCGCCGGTCAGCAATTCGTAGAGGATGACACCAAGAGAGTAGACGTCAGCTTGGGATGTAGGTTGATTTTTCTTGCCAGCCGCTTGTTCCGGTGCCATGTATCGGGGAGTCCCAAGAATAGCACCGCTCAGCGTATCTGCGATCTCGCTATCAAGCGTTTTTGCGAGTCCGAAGTCAGTAATCCGCGGCACGAGTTCCGCCAAAGTTCGATCTACAAACCTTTGTTTGGAGTCTGGCCCAACGGATGACGTTGCTTCGGGCAGCTGAAGAATGATATTGGCAGGCTTCAGATCACGATGAAAGACCCCGCGTTGGTGCGCGTGTTGGACAGCATCAGCAAGAGTCGCAATCAACCCCGCAGCATCGGCAATGGCTACCGGAACCCTGCTATTCTCAAGCCAATCCAGTAGGTTCACGCCGAGACAATAGGCGGAGGCAATGTAGCAGACGAGTCCAACTTTGCCCGTCTCATAAACGTGGACGATGTGCGGATGATCCAAACCACCAGCCGCCCGGGCTTCGTGATCGAATCGCGACTGCAGGTCGGTGCGAGACAGGACGTGTGCATGGGGTACTTTGAGAGCCACGTCGCGGTTGAGCTGGGGATCATGTGCGAGGAAGACGACCCCATAGCCACCACGGCCGAGTTCGCGTTGTATTTCAAATCTGCCAAATTGTTTTGGCAATTCTTGTTCAAGTGTGGGCTCAGCAGTACTTGTTCCGTTTTGCGTCAGCCGCGGAAATTGAGAGCTCAAACTGTTTTTTCGCGCAGCATCACCAAGTCGACGCAAGAGCTGCATGCAATGAAGGCTCTTGGCGATGCGTGCTGCGGCGTGAGGCGTTGCGTAATCCGTATCCAAGTTTGAACGTGTTCTGCCTTGGGCTATGGCATCGTCCAATTCTGCGAGCTGGTAGGCATAGTCGTCATCTTCGTCGTTCTTATCACACTCTGCTGTCAAGGAGCACGCTCCATTTCCAGTTGCAATCGTTCGATTGCTCGTGCAAACAACTTTCGAATTGCGTTAGCGGACCGCCCCATTTTTTCGGCGATTTGGTCGAAGGAACAGTTGTCCATGTAACGCAGCGTGACGACTCGTTGGTAGTCTTCGGGTAACCGCCGCAACGCTGAATCGACTCCATCAAGTGTTTCTTGGTGGACAAACTCACCACTCGGCGTACGTGTCTCGGCCGCCAGGCTACCACGCCAATCCACCGACGATGCCCCACCTTCTAAGGAGCGTTCGCGATCCGCTGAGCGCTTTTGCGTTCCCCTGTATCGACGACGGAAATCGGCCAGATTGTTTAGCAACATAGCTCGCAACCAAGCCTGAAACGCTTCTTGCGAGTCACTCGAAAACCGTGGGAATGTACGCTGTGCCTCAATGAAGGTTTCTTGCACTATGTCCGAAGCGCCACCCTTTGCCCTCAACGAAACGTCCAATTCCCGTTCGGCAACCATCAGCAAGTAGTTCCTACACGCTTCCAACGCTTGCCCCAACGCATCTGTCGATCCCGCCTGAGCCTGCTGGAGCCAGTCGTTGAACTCAGGTTCCGTCTCCATTTCACTAAGCTCCATTGAGACAAAATCGTGCCGAAAAAAGTAAGAACTTTGCCACGGTTATTTTAGCTGAGTATTTCTCCACTATTCAAGCCGACCCGTGAGACGCGCCCCGGGGAAACAAACGATTCCTATTTTGCATCCGCCAGAGCCCCGCCGAGGGAAAATCGACCATTACCCATAAGTTGATCGAAACGGAGACTCAAATAAAGTATCCGATTATGCTGTTGGCCATCATTCCCGAGAGTAAAGGAATCTGTAGTCAACGGGCTTCCATCTCAGGTTAAGCAACTGGAGCCACCCTACGGACTGCAGGCTTGCGTGGAAGTAGTATCACCGCAGGTTCAGCAAGCCCGGCCCTGTTTCGGCCCGAAAGTTGCATGGCGAGTGAACAGAAAAAATATCTAGCCCAATTAACGCTTCCAATGCCATCCGGAGAGGACTGCCCTTGTCACCACTTTATCCACTACGCGTGCTGCTACTAGCGGTCGTATCTTTTGGTATCTTGGCCGGTGCGATTTTCTGCTTCTGGATTTGGTACGACCGATCGTTTACGGAAGCGGCATCCCCAAGCCACAATGCTCTGCGAGCAGATGAGCCGCCGCTGCTCAGTTCCGACGAGCTCGACAATGTCAAGCTTGACGCACCGACGGTTCGATTGCTTGAGCAGCAACCGCCCAGCAGCCGATTTGCCGAAGATGTGCCTCCCTGGGTGTTCTTGTTGGGAGGCCTCGCCTTGATTGCGTTAAGTTTCGGCGGAACGCTCCCAACGCGACTCCTGTTTGCCAATCCGAAAGCGCAGCAGGTGACGCAGCTGCACGTAGAACCAATCTTGATTAACCGACCGGACGGCTCAAGGTTATCGGTCGAGGTGTACGGCGACTCAAACTCACCAACGCTGATTTTTACTCATGGCTGGTCGATGGACAGCACAGGTTGGCACTATGCAAAAGAAGAGCTGAGCAAACGGTTTCGCGTCGTTGTTTGGGATCTACCTGGTCTGGGGAAATCCACCGTGGCAACAAATCGAGATCAAAGCCTGGAGAAAATGGCGAATGACTTGGACGCCGTGATAGACCGAACTTGCCAAGGCCGGAGGGTTT
>JBBQRC010000245.1:0-7170 GCA_038215215.1 Pirellulales bacterium | reverse complement strand
ATTAACGTCAGCTTGGTCTCCGCACTATTGATGAAGCGGCCGCCATCATCGACGGAATCCACCACTACATGGGCACGATCGCCCGTGCGCGCAATCTCGACGAAGACACCTTGGGAATCGCTTTTGCGCATGGCGTGGCGGGTGACCTGCGCCCAAAAAGGGCCGAACTGTGGCCACGCCAGCCACTCGGCACTCCACTGACTCTTCGCATCCGATGTAAACGCTACCGTCATGCCCAGTCCATAGCGCCACCAGACGAGCAACGGGTCACCCGACTCGCTGGCCAGAATGAACTCGCTGGTTGGCTTCGGTTGAGTCACCACGTAGCCAAGTAGAAAGGGAGCAGATTCGAGCTCCAGACCATTGAGCACTTGCGTGGGACGTACCACTTGCGGCAAAAAAGGTAATTCATTGATAGCAGATTTGCTGGCCGTCACCGTCTCTTTAGCAAAAATCTGCGGCACGCTTTGTGGATCATCACAGAAGTAATAGCGCCCGCCGCCGGTCTGCGCAAGCTCCTTCAATAGAGATTGATCTGCCTCGGCGCCAACTGCCACACTGGACAAGGTGATCCGCGCGGCCACCATGTCACGAATCAAGACGTCGTAATCTCCCGGCTGCGAATGGCCATCGGTCATCAGAATCACGTGCTTTAGTTTCGCGGAAGTGGCGACTAAGGCCTCGTAGGCATCCCTGAGACCGGGATAGATATTCGTGCCGCCGCTGGCTTCAATCGTGCTGATGCGATCGAGAATGTAACCTTTGTCCGACGCACTGTGGACCTCGCTGATCCAGTAACTGGCACCATCGAACGCGATGACCCCCAGTTGGTCTCGCGGCGAAAGCAATTCCGCCGCTCCTTTGGCTGCGTCTTTTGCCAATTCGATCTTCTCACCTCCCATGGAACCGGACTTATCGATCACCAAGACCATCGCTAGGCTTGGCTTTTCTTTTTCTTTTTCAAAGTTGCTACGGACCGGTAAGATCTCTTCGAGTGTGGTCTTGTAATAGCCTCCCAGTCCAAAGGCTTGATCGCCGCCAAGCATGATCAATCCGCCACCCAGGTCTTGCACGTAGGTGCGAATAATCTTCATTTGCTGCTGCGTCATCGCCGTAGCCGGAACATTGGATAGCAGCAAGCAGTCGAAACGCTGCAATTCGCTCAGCGAACTTGGAATACCCTCCACGGGTCGCACTTGGACTAGCAAGCCTTGTTCTTCGAGCGCCCAACGCAATTCGTTAACTTGATCCACTTGCGAATCGACTAACAGAACGGTCGGCTTGCCAGCCGCAAAGACCACCGCTGAGGCGGAGTTATCATCGAGCAACGTGTCTTGAAAACCGCGGACGCGGACGGTGTAGTCGACTTGTTTCTCATCCTCCACGGTTTGACGAAAGCGGAGTTTGGTTTCGCCGGCCGCAATGCTAATCGGCTCTGACTGCTCGATGGCTAAAATATCACCGCGATAGACGTCAATGAATCCTTGGTCGGCATGATTGGACGCGATTACGACTTCGACATAAAACGGTTCCCCTTGTCGGACTTGTGAGGGAGCAGCGACATCGGCCACTTGAACCTCCGGCTCATCGCGCGTCGGCAGGGGCAATGTACTGATGGGCACGCCCGCACTCGCCGCCGCTTGAACAGCATCACCCAGCGTTTGTCGACCATCGCTAAGAACAACGACATGCGGCACGAAACCCGGTGGAACCGAAGCAACCGCCGTCTCAATGGCCGTCGCAATATTGGTCGCGCGGATCAGTTCACTAACTTCAGTCTGCGAAGGTGTATCCGGTCCGGCGCCGCTGGCGTTCCCACTCTTGTTCTGGGGCGTTGCCAAGCTCAGCTCCGCAGGTTGAGCGGAAAAGTTAATCGTGGCCAAAGTGTTGTTACCCGCGGCTGCACGCGCTTGCAAAACAAATTCATCAATCTTAACGCTGGCCTCAGGATCCACACTTTGGCTGCGGTCAATGGCCAGGACCACGAACATCCGCTGGGTGGGACTTAGCCAAGTTAAGCCTGCCAGCGCGAGGCCCAGCAGCACGACAATCAAGCCACGCACCACGACCGAAAAGCGGCGTTGAGCGAGCGGATAGTCACTGAGACTGCGATAAAAATACCACGCAATCGGTACCAGCAACAGCAGTGACCAGAGCATCCCCGGACGTGTGATTTCTAGAGCATTACCCGCCAGCTCGCTCATCCCACCATCCTGCGTTGATAGAGCCACCATTCCACTGAAGCCAATATCAAACCACCTAGCACCAGATAAAACCAAATGGAGCGCCCACCCAAACTCAGCATGCCAAAATCACTGGGACTCTGAAGCGTCACGCGTGGCGTTAAATCACTCTCGTCAAGATTGCACAAATTACTGGCAAAATGGATCACTTCGTCGTCTTGCTCCTCTTTGGCCTGCAAGCTCTTCGGTGCAGCGTCTTGATCCATTTTCTCAGAAATCCATGGATCTGCTTGCAGAGCTGCCGAAGTGCCAATGGTCCACAAGCCGCACTCGGTGAGCGAAGCAATGGTCGCCATCGATTCGGTTCGCGCCAGCGGTGTTAGTTTACCCGAGGGACTGCGCAACAAAAAACTTGCGAGGTTGGCATTCCCGTGTTCGGCAGTGACAACTTCCATCTTCGGCGAACCTTGCTCTCCTGCCGCTTCCGGGAAGAGCGGATTTGTAGTCGTGGCAGGTCGCATGGACGCAGCAACTGCCGGCAAGCGAATCACAGTGGATTGGCCCGTTGCCAAGGCAGGTAACAATTCACTTTGAGGTCCTTGAAACCATTCCACAATATTTTTCATCAACACCGGAAAGGCAATCCGCAGCGGCAGATCTCCTTGATCCAAATTGAGATTCAACACCAGTGCATCGCCCTGTGGTCGTCGCAATTGACTTAACAACGGCTCGTCGTAAGCAGTCTTAACCAGGGAGATGCTGTCTCCCACAAACGTCAGGTCGCGCGCGCCGGGAAACAGGACGTTACTCAAGCGGACGTGTTGCATGATGGATGATGTTTCATCGACGCTACCCACCAGGGGAGAGTCGAGCAAGTCACCTACACTCCACAGTTCACAATCCTTGCGCGGGCCAATGACCAACAATTTACCGACCGGCAGTTGGGCTGGCACCGCTTGATGCAACACGACGATCTGATCAGGCCTGGTTGTCCAGTCCGCTGGCAAAGTCTTCAGCACAGTCAATTCCACCAACGGAATCGACTCGAACACGCTCTTCAAAAATAGACTGCCGGGTGTCACCAGTATCACCGGCAGGCGGCGTCTTGTAGGCAAGACTGCCAAGGCTCGGTTATCCAACGCCAAACCATCCTGTTGATCGAGTTGGGCGACTAGACGACCTCCCATTGCCGAGCTCTGGTCGAGGTTCAGTGTCTTGGACTCGCCAGGTTCCAGTTCCAACGGGACAACATCCACCAGGTCATCGTCCAGTGTTAGCTCGAGTCGACAGTTCCTTGAATGATCGCTCAGATTACTGACTTCTACAAGCACCTGATATCCAATCGCATCCAGCAAGCTGCGACGCACTTGATACTGCGTGATCGCCAAGTTGTCTTGGGTCGATCCAAAACCATACAGCAGCACACGAGGATCTTGCTGCAGGTCGCCGGTCGTAGGATCGCAACCGTCGGTTAGCACGATGATCTGTGATTGCTCTGAATCGGAAATCAAGCGTTTGGCTGTCGCCACGGCCGACGGGAGAGCCGCAGGTGCATCGGTCTGAGGAATTTGATCGAGGGCCTCAAGCAAGGAGCGCCCGTGGCTCGTCAGGCCGATGGCCACAGCGGACTTGCCACCCGCTGTCAGAACGGCCATCTCGTCTCCGACCCGCAGCGAACGGATCAGCGCTGCGGCAGTTTCCTTCGCCAACTGCAGTCGCGTTTGGCCCATTTCATCGGCCGCCATGCTGGCCGAATTGTCGACGACCAGGACCAATTTGCGGCGCTGATTCTTTTGCCAACTCCACAGCGGATCGACTACGGCGCCCACCAGTAAGAATAGCAGTGCTAACTGCAGCAGTAACGACAACCAGTGGCGCAGTTGTTGCCACCAAGCGCGCGGTTTCTTTTCATCAAAAACACGATCCCAAAACAACAGTGTGCTAACGGGCTGTCGCCGCAAACGGACTTTAAGGATGTAGAATCCAATCACGGGGAGCGCGAGCGCGGCCCACCACCACCCCTGCGGATTGGCGAACTCCAGGATATTCATGGTTATCCCAAACCTCCCGCAGCCCGCATCATCCGCAGAATTAATTCGTCAAAGGGTAAATCGGTCGTGGTACGCGTATTCGACAGCGAATAAGTGCGACAGTACAGATCGATCTCACCCAAAAATGCTTGGAACAATTCTTGGTACTGTCGCAGCTTACGTTCTGTCACGGTCAACTTGCGGCGCGCACCGGTCTCCACCTCTTCCAATTCCACATCCCCCAGTATCTGCGGATTGGCTTCTTCGGGCGCATGCAACTGAATCACATGCGGCTCGAAGCGACGATGCCGCAGCAGGTCAATACCTTGTTTGAAGCCATCTTGATCGAACAGGTCGCTGATAATCACCACCAAACCCGTTCGCTGGGCGCGGTGGACTAAGCCTCGCACTACGCGTGCAAGGTCAGTCTTCACGCCAGCGGTCTTTAAGTTATCCAGGAAACGCAGGACGGCGAGCACTCGATCTTTGCCGCGCGTCATGGGCAGCACGTCGATGATCTCGTCGGCATAAGCATAAATGCCAACCCGATCCAAGTCAGCCAACGCAATGTAGGCCAACGCCGCCGACAAACGCCGCGCGTAATCGAACTTGCTGGGATGGCCTGTCAACATACTCGGCGAAGCGTCCAACAAGATGTAGACGTGCAGATCTTCCTCTTCTTGGAAACGTTTCAGCAGTAAATCACCGTAGCGGGCATAAACATTCCAATCGATGTAACGTAGGTCGTCGCCCGGCGTGTACTCGCGGTGGTCCACAAATTCGATGCCCCCACCCATCTGTTTGGTACGGCGCTGAGCAAGCAACTGACCACGAAACATGCGTTTCGAGATCAACGACAAGTATTCCAAGCGTTTCAGAAATTCGGCGTCAAAAAGTGACATGAGCAATTGGCCCGGTGATAGTCCGCTAGTTCGTTTGTCCGAGAGGTAGAACACTTGCTCGCAAGTGCGCCGCAAACGAACCTCACATCACGCTGCCTGCAGCTTGCCGGCATTCTGCAAAATATTCTGCACAATGTCGTCGGTCTTCACGTCCTCTGCCTGGCCTTCGAAGTTCAAGAGTATTCGATGCCTCAGGCAGTTGGTGGCCACGGCACGAATATCATCCGTCGCGACGTGATAGCGACGATCGAGAATGGCGTGAATCTTGGCAGACAGGATAATAGCTTGCGCCCCGCGCGGACTTGAACCATATCGCACAAATTGCTTGGCCATCGGGCTGGCCAGCTCATGTTCAGGATGTGAGCCTAACACCGTGTGAATAGCAAACCGCCGCACTTCGTCACTGATCGGAATCCGGCGCGCCAAGCGACTCATTTCGAGCATGCGTTCCGGTTCCAGGATACGACTTGCTTCCGGCGTGTCCACATCGGTCGTGCGATCCAGAATAGTTTCGATATCTTCCGTCGTGGGGAAGGGTACCAGCAATTTGAACAGAAAGCGATCCAATTGGGCTTCGGGAAGCGGGTAGGTACCCTCCATCTCCAGCGGATTCTGTGTCGCCATCACGAAAAACAAGCCGTCCAGCTTGTGCGAAATACCCCCGACCGTGACATGTTTCTCTTGCATCGCTTCCAGCAACGCGGATTGCGTCTTGGGAGTCGAACGATTGATCTCGTCCGCCAATACGATATTGGAAAACACCGGCCCACGTTCGAACTGAAAAGTGCGGTGTCCGGTTCCCGGGGCTTCGATCATGACGTTGGTGCCGATAATGTCCGCCGGCATAAGATCAGGAGTAAATTGAATACGCGAGAAACGTGCATGCAACGCACTGGCCAGCGTCCGCACCAGCAGCGTCTTCCCCAAGCCTGGAACACCTTCGAGCAACACGTGCCCACCCGCAATCAAGCCCGTGAGCACGCCGTCGACGATTTTCTCTTGACCAACAATGACCTTCCCGACTTCGCGTTTGAGTCTGCCGAAGTCTTCTCGAAATCGGTCAAGATCTTGCTTTAGCTGCTCGTCGATTTCGCTCATGAAAGTTTGTACCCTGTCGCTCTAGCTGCCTGGCTTCAAGCCAATGTGTTCAAGAAATTCGTAAGTCAAACCAGCTTGGGCGATTTTGTGTTGCGTTTGATACTGCAAGATGGCAGCTTTTGTGGGTTCGTTCAAGTCACCATTTACCTCTCCGCAATCAATTCCTTGTTCTTTCAGTTTGCTTTGGATATTTTTGACCACTTCGGGCGTTACATTGGTAGCGCAGAGTACCCTCTGCCAGACAATTTTTTCCGGCTCAAGCAGACGGTGTTTGGTAATCGTCGTGTACTCGGCGGGGATTTTGACTTCCTTCTTGCTGGCTGGCCGAACGAGTTCTTTGACCATGATCTTCTTCAATTCGGCCGGAACCTTGATTTCCTTCACTTCGGCCGCTTTCACTAATACTTGCGTCGCCACCTTCTCGACAGCCTTGGCTACCTTCTCTTGTTTCCACTGCGCCGGCTTGATTAACAAATGGCGAACGTAGGTCTGCGACTCGGCGTCCTCGTTGACCAGGCATAACACCTCGCCCGTCATGTGCGCCTGGGGATTCAAGACGTTTTCGCCCAGCTTCACCGCCACACGGGCAGGCCGCGTGATCACTGTTGCATCCTCGGACTGAAACTCCGGTTCAGTCGCCGTCAAACTGGTAAAGTCAGGTGCCGCCGCGACTTCGACTTCTTTGGTTTCAAATTGTGCCGGGACAATCTCGTAGCTGATCGTCTCCGGTTTAATGATCACTTCCTTCTCAACGTCTTTGAATTCCGCCGGAATGATCTCGTAGCGAATGGCCTCTGGTTTGACCAGCACGCGCTCCTCACTCGATTCAAACTTGGCGGGTTGCTGCACCTTTACGTAGCATTCGCCTGGCTTCATATTCGGCGGCAGAGCGTCCGCCTCGGCGACCTGGGGTGCGACCGGCGGTGCGGGCTGGGGTGCGGGCTGGGGTGCGACCGG
>JBBQRC010000244.1:0-7195 GCA_038215215.1 Pirellulales bacterium | reverse complement strand
GTGAAATGAATCAACCGAACTCACGAAAGTTTTTTCGCGGTACGCTAGGTCTGGCCCTGTCGAAGGCCGATCCCAATAGCGGTGGTTCCCAATTCTTCATCAGTTTCCTGCCAACCTACAACCTCAACCAAAATTACACTGCCTTTGCCAGGATTATCTCGGGCATCGAAGTGATCGGAAACCTGAATCAAATCGATCCCGACAAAGAGAAGAAAAAGGACGAACCAACGCTTACTCCTGACGACGTTGTGGACATGACCGTCCTGCGAAAACGCAATCATCCCTATGAACCCCATAAAGTAACACGTTGAATCATCCTGTCCAGTTTGCAGTGCGCGCCGTGTTCAAGCGATCCATGAGTGCGCTGAGTAATTTGTCGACCGGCGTGCTGCTGGTTGGCCTGTTGACGGTCGGGTGCGTGCCTCGCGCCGAGAACGAGGTAGTTGTCTATTCGGCCGCGGATCGGGAGTTCGCCGAGCCCATACTCAAAGCTTTTGAACGCCGTCATCCGGAGACTAAAATTGCCTCACAGTTCGATATCGAGTCCACCAAAACTGTCGGGTTGGTGACTCGAATCGAAAGTGAAAGCCAGAGACCTCGTTGCGATGTCTTTTGGAACAACGAAATCATGCACACCTTACGGTTGGATGCTGCTGGCTTACTGGCACCGATTGAGTGGGATGTGCCAGCGAATTGGCCGGCCTCCATGCGTAGTCCTCGTGGCACCTGGATGGGAATTGCCGCCCGTGCCAGGGTGCTGATCGTTAACCAAAATCTACTCCCCGAAGATGGTCAGCGCCCCACTTCTGTGCTCGATTTTGCCGACGCTCGCTGGCGAGGCAAGTGTGGCGTGGCTTCACCCCTATTCGGCACCACAGCCACGCATTTTACCGTGCTGGCCAATCAGTTAGGAGCAGTGGGCGCAGAACAATTTTTCAGCAAGGTCAAGGATAATGCTGTCGTCTTGTCGGGTAACAAGCAAGTTGCACAGGCCGTTGCATCCGGGCAACTAGCTTTTGGGCTGACGGACACCGATGATGCGTTAATCGAAATCGACAGTGGTTTGCCGGTTGAAATTGTCTATCCGGATCAAGCTGTGGGCCAATTTGGCACTTTGATGATCCCCAACACGATCGCCGTTATTAAAGGTGGTCCCCATCCCGCAGCCGCCAAATTACTCGCCAATTATCTTGTCAGTGAAGATACTGAGGGTCGGTTGGCCATGGGTGTTAGCGGACAGTTTCCCATTCGCCCCGAACACAAGCAGCCATCCCGTGCTCAACCGGCGTCGGGCGTGCGCTGGATGGAAGTCGATTTTGAACAAGCTGCGCAAGCCTGGCCCGACCTTTCGCAGCGGTTGAGTGACCTGTTTGCAAAGTAGCCACGTCCGCTAAATGCTCACAGGTCGCAAGTTCAAATCTTAATCCGTAGGCAGGTTTCGCACCGTGTGGATTGGTGGCCACACGTTAAGAACGATTTGTATTTGCGGATCACCTGCTAGGGTCGGGCAAGTGACAATCTGCTTGCCGACGCCCCTCCGTGTGTATGCAAACCCTGAATATAAGTAACTTCTCAAGGACCAACGGGCATGACGACGCGCAGTACGCGCCAGGTAGTGGAAGATTTGCGTCAGCATGGTCGTTTGATTGAAATCCGCGATGAAGTGGACCCACATCTTGAACTAGCAGAAATCCATCGTCGTGTTTATCGCAATGGTGGTCCAGCCCTGCTGTTCAGTAACGTCAAGGGCTGTCAGTTTTCGGTCGCTTCCAACCTCTTTGGATCGTTGGAGCAGGCCAAATTCATTTTTCGACATACCTTCGACGCTGTGCAATTGGCCGTCCAGCTTAAGGTCGATCCTACTGCTGCTTGGCGCCACGCCGCCAAGCTCCCTACGTTGCTCAAAACGGCTTGGAACATGCGTCCCAAGATATTGGCCCACGGTGCTGTGCAAGCTAACAAGTGCCGGCTTCGTGACTTGCCGCGCGTGACCTGCTGGCCGGCCGACGGCGGTGCGTTTGTGACACTGCCGCAGGTCCTCAGCCAAGCTCCAGCCGCAGCGGGGAAAAAACAGTTTCTTCGCGATATCAACTTGGGCATGTATCGGGTGCAATTGAATGGTAACAATTACCTCGACGACGAGTGTGGCTTACACTATCAGATTCACCGGGGGATTGGCGTCCATCATGCCCGCGCTCTGGAATTGCAACGTCCTTTTCCAGTGAATGTTTCGGTTGGTGGTTCGGCCGCAATGACTTTGAGTGCGGTGATGCCACTGCCGGAAGGAATGAGTGAGTTGATCTTCGCCGGAGCACTGGCCGGGCATCGCATTCCTCTGGTCACATCAACTTCGCACGCGCCGATCTATGCAGACGCGGACTTCTGTATCGTCGGAGAAGTACAACCAAATGTGCTAAAACCGGAGGGACCGTTTGGTGATCATTTGGGCTACTACGCGCGTGTCCACGATTTCCCGGTGCTCAAGGCGCTGCAGGTTTGGCATCGCCGCGATGCGGTTTGGCCGATGACCGTCGTGGGGCGTCCGCCCCAAGAAGATACCTGCTTTGGAGAACTGATTCACGAGTTAACTGGACCAGTTGTGCCTACAGTGCTGCCTGGTGTCAAAGGCGTGCACGCAGTCGATGCTGCCGGCGTTCATCCACTGCTGTTGGCCATCGGAAGCGAACGCTATACACCGTATGCGAAACCCAATCGACCTCAGGAATTATTGACACAAGCATGTGCGATACTTGGCCAGGGACAGTTGTCTTTGGCAAAATACTTGTGGATCGCCGAGCACGGAGTTGCGCCGGAATTGGATATCAACGACATTGAGCAATTCTTCACGCACTGTTTGCAACGCGTTGACTGGCGTCGAGATCTTCATTTCCACACGCGTACTACGATGGATACCTTGGACTATTCTGGGGACCAATTGAATCAAGGCTCCAAGTTGGTGATTGCTGTTGCTGGGCAAACACGACGCGAACTGCCCACGCAGTTCAGCGGTGATTTAAGCCTGCCGATTGGCTGGCGCGATCCGCAGTTGGCGATGCCCGGAGTGCTAGTCGTCACGCTGGCCGCCTGCACGGGAGTCGCAGAGCAACGGGAGTTGTGGAGGACGTGTGACGCGATCGAGAGTGATCATCCCGTCAATCAATTCCCGTTAATCGTCGTGGTCGATGATTCCCATTTCGCCGCCAAAAACATCAATAACTTCGTTTGGGCGACGTTCACTCGCAGTAATCCCGCCAGCGACGTTTATGGTATAGCCGCCTGGATGGAAGACAAACACTTTGGGTGCGATGGTAGCCTAGTCATTGATGCCAGGCGCAAACCGCATCATGCCCCTCCCCTAGTCGAAGACCCGCTCGTTACCGCAAAAGTGGATGCCCGTGCCTCGCGTGGCGACGAATTAGGGAAATATCTGTGAGACAAAAGTGTCGGGAGTGAATGTTTAGTAATCACAAACCCTCATTAATTCATTCGACATCCGAAGGTCGGACCATGTCGCAATCGCTTGCCAGGAATTGGATTCATCTGGTCTACAACACCAAAGATCGGCGTCCAATGATCGCGACCGCAATTCAACCCAGGCTATACGCTTATCAAGCTGGCATCTTTGAAAAACAATCGTCCCCTGCGCGAAGGATTGGCGGTATCGATGATCATGTCCATGCGTTATTTTTGCTATCCAAAAACTATGCTTTGAAGGACATCGTCGAGGAGGTCAAAACGGCAAGTTCGAAATGGATTAAAACCAGCGACGGCACCGGTGATAGTTCTTTTTATTGGCAAGGTGGATACGGTGCATTTTCGGTCAGTGAATCACAGGTGGATAGCGTTGTGATGTACATTGAGAATCAAGCAGAACATCACCGGACGATGACGTTTCAAGAGGAGCTAAAGAAATTGTTTAAGCTTCACCAAATCGAGTTTGATGAGCGATACGTTTGGGAGTAGAAGGTAGGTGTTTTGCCCTTTCAGGGCTAGTTTGCGCGGGTGGTCGGAAACCCAGGGCGGCGCTTTGCGGCTTTGCGGCTATGCCGCGACGCTCTGCCGTGGGCTGCAATGTGTAAGCCCGTTGGGCTCTTAGACGAGACGGCCACCATGGGCTGAGATTTCTACGCATGGGTCCTACCCGATCCACCAAACGACCGGCCAAGTTTGACAGGGAACGTACGAAAAATTAATGTCGGCGTGAGGACATTAACCCGACGTGTTGGCTTCAATCTGATGCGTTCACATTAATCCGGCGTGTCGACATTAATCCGGCGTGTCGACAATAATCTGAGGTGTTGAAGCATCTAGCCCAACGGGCTTAAACAACGGCAGCCCGGGGCAGAGCGACGCAGTGAAACTGCAAAGCGTCGCCCCGGGTTACGCCATCGAATGATAGATTTCGCCCTGAAAGGGCAAAACATGAATGAACTGACACATTTGTTTTCCTCTGAACTCGGATGATCAAGAAAAAATCGCAACTTTGTCTTGTCTTGCCGCACCGAGTCATCTATTTTCCGGCATTTACTTTCAGCACGCGGCACATTTTGACCATTTAGCGAATGGAATAAGCTGCGGCCGCTTGAGATGGTCGCTTCTTGTTGAACTCGTCAATTCGTCCGCCAGTTAAGGATCTCTTGAACCATGGCACCATTGCTAGCAACGAATCAGGTTCAATCACCGCCTAAAGGCTGCGCGCGACCCAAAACGCTGCTAGCTCTTGGAAGCGACGAGCCGCCGTTGTTGGTTCAGGTTGCTGGCAAAGATTTCGAGCGACTCGAAATTTTCAAACATGATTCCTGGGCAGCCACGGCTAGGTATGGCTCAACATCCGGTCAATGCATTGTTTGCAAATTCAATCGACATGCGCCTATCGGGATCCTACCCATGCGCTGGCTCGGCCGACTTCTGGCGCGGCGCGAACGCTATTTTCTCAAGTCGCTGGCCGGTGTGCGTGGCATTCCAGCCGTGTTCGATCAAGTATCAGTGAATGGCAGAGTTTGGCCGAATGCCGTAGCCCATGAGTTCATTCCGGGACGACCGCTGTCCATTAGCAACCAGCTTCGGGATGATTTCTTTACGCATGTCGAATCGCTCTTGCATGTATTGCACGAACGTCGGATTGCCTATGTGGACTTACACAAACAGGAAAACGTCATCGTTGGCAGCGACGGGCTGCCTTACCTGATCGACTTCCAAGTCAGTTTGCAATTGCCGAAGGGCAGACTATTCGAACCGCTGCTGGGCGCCCTGCGAGACAACGATCTTTATTGCGTAGATAAGCATCGTGCGATACATCAGCATCCACCCAAGTCGAGAGCATATCGCTCTCGGCCGTACTGGTTGCAATTGCATCGCTGCGTCGGAGTGCCACTGCGCACACTGCGCAGAAAACTCCTAGTGGCAATAGGTGTCCGTCGTGGTCATGGTTGCTCCTCCACCGAACTTGCCCCCGAAGTAGGGCTGCGAAAAGCCGACTCAGCCTGATGGGCAAAACAAAGGTGTCAGGAGTCTTTGTTTGGTAACTGATGGACGCGTGGCCGACCGCGTGGCCGCAAGGTGGATTCAAGGCCAAGCCGACCGGCTATCGATTCCACCCATCCTTCATTCCCGTTAGGACAGCCGCGCTTGATGCTCCAGCGCAGTGCGTCGAGTTCCTTTTCGCTCCACATACCGAGCCACAACCAAAAAGTGATCGTCGTCCTGGACTGGAAAACTCTTGAAAATGGTACACTGCGCATTGACACAATTTAGGGCGTGGTCAATGCAATTAGCTTCATCTGCTCGTTTTGGTCTAGGCATCCATGCTCGTTACCACAACCCATTTTTCAAAACAATGACTCCTGACACCTTTGTTCGCGCGCTTGGGCTGTTATTGCTGCTGGGTATGATCAGCAACCAGGTGCCTGCATTGGCCGACGAATTGCCGCCAGGCTTTCAGCGACTGAGTGGAAAATACGTCGATATCATTACAGATATACCGCTAGACAATGAATTGCGCGAACTTCCTCGGGTGTTTGATGCGGCCGTGCCGCAATGGTGCAAGTTGTTTGGTCTGCAGTTGAAAGAGGTGGCCGATTGGCATGTAGACGCCCACGTCATGAAATTCCGCGAGCGCTTTCGCGCCGCAGGCTTTATCCCTGAGAGTTTGCCGGATTTTCCTTTTGGATTTCAGTTCGGCAACAAGGTCTGGGTGATGGAGCAGCCGAGCAGCTATTACCGACGCCATCTGCTGCTGCACGAGGGGACGCACTGGTTCATGAATCGCAAGTACGGCAATCATGGACCGCCGTGGCTCATGGAAGGGATGGCGGAATGGATGGGAACGCATCGCTGGGACGGGGAAAACCTGACCATGGGAATTATCCCCGCCACCCGCGAGGAGGTCCCCTACTGGGGTCGCACCCTGTTGATTCAACAGCAACTGGCGGACGGCGTAGCACCATCGCTCGAAGACATTCTACGTTACAGCAGCACCGCTCATCGTGAAGTCAATGCGTATGCGTGGAGCTGGGCAGCGGTACTGTTCTTGCGGAATCATCCGACCACGTCCAAGATTTTTGAACAATTGCTCAAGCAACCGATGAAGTCCGATAGCACCGTCACGCGGTGGCTGTTTGGACGCCTCAAGCCGCAGTGGCCGCAATTGCGCTGTGAATGGAATGCCATGATTACTGAGCTTGAGTATGGATTCGACCCGGAACGAGGCTTTCTTGAGTTCCCCCCGAAACCCCAACCGCTGGACGCACAAGGCACAACGCTGCAGTTGTCAGTCGATCGCACGTGGCAGAGTTCCGGTGTTCAAGTAAGGACTGGCGAGCGTCTAGTGATCGAAGCAAGCGGCGACTATGTGGTGGGCAAACTACCCAAACCGTGGCGTTGTACACCCGCTGGAGTCACACTGGAATATTATCGTGGCCAACCACTTGGCAAGCTCATGTTAACTATCGCGCGAGCTAATCCGCAGGAACCCGAGTTTACTCAGCCGCTGGAAGTGATCGCAGTTGGTCAGCGACTGGAGTTGACCGCCAAGCAAGATGGCGAATTGCACTTTCGCGTCAACGAATCCAATGCTGGTCTGGCGGACAATTCCGGAACAACCGCGATCTCGATTCGCCACCCCTGACTCCGTCGATACAGACAACTTATTCGCTCGACGGATTATTCGCTCGACGGACTTGGCTGCGGTTGATCT
>JBBQRC010000243.1:0-7228 GCA_038215215.1 Pirellulales bacterium | reverse complement strand
GATGTACTTTCCACAATGGGCTCACCGGCAGCGGTGAACGCCGCGTTGCCCCGCGTCGTGAACGATAAGGAACTACCCAGCTTGCGTTTGGCATCCCTGGAATACCTTTCCAAGATCGACCTCACACCACTACCCGAAGACAAAAAGGTTCAATACTTCCTAGGTGTCGCGCAAGTACTGGAACAACAACTCGTGCGTTGGTATACCAAGGAAGACGATCTGCTCAAAGCCAAATCGGGCGCGGCTGCCAGCGGTCCGATGGGCGGCTATGATGGTGGAATGGGCTCCGCCATGATGGGACCGGGCTCCGACATGGGCAGCATGGGCACCGATATGATGGGGCCGTCGGGCGACGGTGCTTACAGTGGAGGATCAGACGCAGGAGGCTTTGGCAGCGGCGGATACGGTACTACCCCGGCGAAGAAGAAGGCCATCGATACTCAGACCTGGGACACGCGGCTGGCTCGCCGCTCCGTCAATTATGTGGCCGAGTTGGCTCACATTGCCCTGGATGGCAAGCCGTTGCAAAATGCCAAGCCAGCCTCCACTACAGCCAAGGCGATACTGGCGATCAAAATCCCTGACCAACTGGCTCCGCAGGCATCTAAGCTTCTGGAAGCGGTGGAAAACTTTCAGACCATCGTCAACGACCCAGCTCGCATTACCAATGTCAGTAGTCTACTAGGAGAGGTCGAAGCTCCTATCGAAACGATTATGGATCTGGTGCGGGCAATTCCTGAATTCAAAGTACAGTATCCCGACTACAAAGATGGTGACGAGCTGGCAACGGTTGAGGAAGAAAAGCCAGTCGAGGCTGCTGCACCGGCAGCCGAAGCGGATGCCGCTGCGGCTGCGGCTGCCCCTGCGGCGGCTAAGCAATAGCCTGCCCGCGGCCCTCGCTTTGCCGACCCGCTTTGCTGAACCTGCTACACCTAGGATTTGCCAGTGCCGCCGGAGTTGCCAGTGTCTCCACCGAAGTTTCGTGTTGCCGGAATCTCGTTTGAGCACATGCATATGGGAGACAATTTGCGGATGGCCTATGAGCATCCGCACTGCGAAGTCGTAGGCATCTGCGACGTTCAGACGGATCGGCTGCAAGCGGCACAAAGCAACTTTCAACTCGCCGACAATCAATTGTTCAGCGACTGGCAAGCGTGCCTTAAACAAACGCGGCCCGATTTTATTCTGCTTTGTCCGAGCACAGGGGATCATGCGATTTGGGTCGAGCGTCTGGCACCTTGTGGTCTACCTATCCTGATCGAAAAACCGCTCGCCGCCTCGCTCGAAGAAGCTGATCGCATGTTGGCCGCGTGCGCCCGACACGACGTGCAACTGGCCATCAACTGGCCGATGGTTTGGGTACCCAGTCACCGCACCGCCAAACGACTCATTGACGAGGGCCGCATCGGCCGTTTGCTCGAAGTGCATTATTACGGCGGCAATCGCGGGCCACTGTGGCACACCGCCGACAAACACGCGGTTACCGCCGAAGACGTCGCCAAGCAAAAACCACAAAGTTGGTTTTATCAAGCAGATCAAGGAGGCGGTTCTCTGCTCGACTATCTCGGTTATGGAGTCACTCTCGGCTCCTGGTTCTTGAACGGCGCAGTGCCGCTAGAAGTCACCTGCGTGTGCGATCAACCTGACGGCTTGGAAGTCGACGAGCACTCCATTACCATCGCTCGCTACGAATTTGGTTTGAGCAAATTTGAAACGCGGTGGGGCACCTTTACGGATCCTTGGACGCATCAACCACAGCCGAAGTGCGGTTTTGTCCTAGTGGGCACGGACGGCACCATCAGTTCCTTTGATTATGAAGCGACCATTTGCGTGCAAGATTTCGCACATCCTGAAGGGCAACAGATTCCCGTCGATAGCCTGGCCCCACCCACGCAAAATCCGGTGCAGTACTTTGTTCATTGCTTGACGCATAACCTGCCGATTGAAGGGCCGCTCGCACCAGCGCTTAGTCGATTGGGCCAGCGTATTGTCGATACCGCCTATCGCAGCGCTAAGGAAAAGCGAACCTTGCCTCTGATCGGCTGAAATTCGCAAAGTGCGCAGTGCCAAGCTTGCCAATGTGGCATAACCTTCCCGCTTACGAAGCCGCTACGTAAACTCTTCTAGCCAAGCTCAAGACGTCGTATCGCTTTGCGCAGGGCAACACGATTCTCAGCGTTCATGTTAAGGACGTATGCGGTGACACGTCCTTCTGGCGTGGTGCCAATTACTAAGCCATCTGGCGATTCCAGAAAATGGCGGTGCCACTCGTCCTTGCGTGGATTGAACAACCGAACCATTTCGCCAGTTTCAGGATCGTGACCCGCAAGATTTGGCCCCTTATGCAGATTGCATCTCGGGCAGCAAAGTGCCAAGTTGCCAAGATTATCTGAACCGCGATGTTGCTTTGCGACAATATGTTCAATATGAAAGAGTTGAGCAAAATAGCTCTGGCTAACGTGACAGTATTCGCAAATCCCTGAAGCTCGGCTGCGAACGAATTCGGCGGAAGACGCGTCCATGCCTAGGTGTCAAACCCGTTTGTTTTCCGGGCGAGTGATTCCACGCGAAGAGCTGCAATCACATCCATGGCCTCGACGTAGGTGTCATACTCTCGTCGCTCCTCGTCGCTCAATAGTCCCCCAGACGCCTTCGACGCGAGCTCATCGAGACGGCTTTGCAACTCTTCACTTGGCGGCAGCGACGCAAAATGCTCGGCCAATTCCGGCGTTAGAGTCTGGGTGAACTGCTCCAGAAATCGATGAAGTGAATTGCTGTCAAGTGTTGCCATAATCGTAGTCCAACTGACGTCAGATAAATCATTTGGGGTTGCTTCAATTGTACTCGAAAAACCAGTTGACGTAACAGAAACCAGTGCGGATGAGAGGACGTGAACCTCCACGCGTTATTCACTCACCGGCACCTGAACCTGAACCTGAAATCTTATCCCAATCGCTAGACGATGCCTCGGACGATGACTCTACGCCCCGATACACTAACGCGGCCACGAGCGATGGCGTCGATGACTTCCGGATAGAGCTGACATTCGAGTTCAAAGACGCGGCGTTGAATGGATTCGGGTGTATCGTGTTCCAAAACCAAGCAGGAACGTTGTGCGATGATCGGACCGTGATCGTATTCGTTGTCCACAAAATGTGCCGTACAACCCGTCAGCTTGACGCCCATCTCACAGACGGCGCTGTGCACGCGACCGCCGTAGAACCCTTTCCCACAGAAAGCAGGAATCAAGGAGGGATGTGTGTTGATAACTCGGTTGCGAAATTCCTCGGGTATCAGTAAGTGTTCTAAGTAGCCTCCCATGGCAGCCAATTGCACGCCATATTCGCGGCAGCATGCGAACACGGCCTGGCTGTGTAACTGACCATCCGCATAGTCTTTGCGCGAGATCATCTGGACTGGGATCCCCGCTTCCTTGGCAAATTCCAGTCCTTTGGCTTGGGGATGGCTGCAAATGACCACCGAAAACTGGACATCCAAATCGCCCAGTCGCTGCCACTCCAGCAAATTTTGCAGAGTCGTGCCACCACCGGAAATCAGGACTGCGATGGGAAAATTCGGCATCTCAACTTCGCCTTCAAGAGCTTTTACGTGTCTCGAACAACTTCGATTCCAAGTTCAATGGCGTGATCACCAATCTCGCTTGACTGCATCTGGACATCGCGCGACCGCGTGCCAATCAGGATGTCAATCGCAAGTGTTTCAGCGGTAATGTATTCTCTATGCTTCTCGATTGCCACAATTAACTCGGAAAAATCGCAAACAAGATGAATGCAAATGCGGTCCGTGAACTGACATTGTGTCTGCTTGCGCAGGTCCTGCACCAACCGTACAAGATCACGCACGTAGCCCTCGCGAATCAGCTCCGGCGTCAGCTCAGTTGAAAGGACTACCACACATTGCTTACCTTGAGCCGCTGTCCAACCGGCTTTAGCATGCAAACGGACTTGAATGTCTTCATTGTCGAGCGTCAATTCTTGGCCCCCGAGCATCAGTGAAAGGCATCCCTTGCTCTGTAGTTCCGCCAGTAACTTGGCGCCATTGGCTTCTCCCAAAGTCTTCTTGAGCAACGGAAGATGCTTGCCGATGCGCGGCCCTAAGCGCTTGAAATTGGGTTGAATCTGATATTCGATAAAGGGGCTATTGCCTGCGTTGTAAGCAATTTCCTTAACGTTCAGCTCTTCGCGGACGATGGCATCGTGGTCTCTCAACCAGGCGATGTGTTCGTCGCTCGCCAAGCTAACTTCCACGAGCGCCAGCGGTTGGCGGACTTTCAATTTAGCCTCCATCCGTGCGCTGCGTCCCAACGAAGCGATCTCGCGCAGCACTTGCATGCGCATTCCCAGCCGGTCGTCGACGCGCGCGTCCAGCGCCAGCGGGTAATCGCACAGATGAACACTTTCGCGGACACGACCAGCAGCAGGCTCCGTCAACAACTGCCACATCGCTTCGGACAAAAACGGAATAAACGGAGCGTTCAATTTGGCGATTGTCAGCAGAACTTCGTAGAGCGTCCAATAAGCGTCCGCTTTGTCTTGACTCTCTCGGGCGGTCTCCTTTCCCCAATAGCGATTGCGACAACGACGGACGTACCAGTTGCTGAGACCATCCACCAACGCGTTGAGCTGTTGGCAGGCTCCAAAACTATCGTAGCGATCCATCCGCGCGGTAACTTCTCGCTCGGTGATGGCCAGTTCGCTTAAAATCCAACGATCAATCTCCGCGCGCTGTTCCACCGGACGGTACGTGCTAGCTCGTGACAACTCCGCTGCAGTGAGTTGATCAAGGTCCCCGGCGATCTCGGCTGGGCCAGCAAACTGGTCGATTTCAGCGTAAATGGTGAAGAAGCTAACCACGTTCCAAATTCGCAACATGAACTCGGGGATGCTGTCGCGGATGGCCCGTTCACTGTAAATGATCGAATTCCAAGGCGCCTGATTGGCAAAGAAATACCACCGCAGCGCGTCCGCACCGTACTTATCGAAAATCTCCGACGGGCTGCGGTAATTGCGTAGTTGCTTCGACATTTTGCCCGTCTTGGCGACGTAGTCCGTCCCCAACGTGAGCTTGGCGTCTTCTTCCGTCAACGCCCGCTGCTTACCATCCTTGCTCTCATACCACTCGGCCAACATCAATCCCAGCACGATGCAATTACGGAACGGATGCGGGAACTCTCTTGGCGTCGTCTCACCATCAAGGGCCTGTGGTTCCGGTGATTTGCCGAACAACATCGTGCTGATGGCTAATTGGCTATAGAACCAACCACGTGTCTGGTCGATAGCCTCACTGATGAAGTCCGCGGGAAACTGGTCGGCAAATTGCTCTTGTCCTGTGTGTGGATATCCCCATTGCGCAAAGGGCATCGCGCCACTGTCATACCAGCAGTCGATGACCTCTGGGACGCGATTCATCCGCGCGCCCTGAGCGAACGGCGATGCGTAGGTGATGGCATCGATGTAAGGTTTGTGCACTTTCAAATCCTCGACCAATTCGGGATTCGCTTGTTTGGCCGCGGTCCACATTTCGGTGCCAGTCAGACCGGGTTTTTGCATCAAGTCGGCGTAGCTTGCGACCGCTTCCTTCCGGCCAGTTTCTTCGCAGACCCAAATCGGCAGAGGTGTACCCCAGTAGCGTTCTCGCGACAGCGCCCAGTCCACATTGCTCTGCAAGAAATTACCGAATCGGCCATCACGAATGTTCTCAGGTAGCCAGCCAATCTGAGCATTGTTCTCGAGCATTTGGTCGCGGAACTGCGTGGTGCGAATGAACCAGCTCTCACGTGGATATTGAATCAACGGATCCTGTTCGGCCCGCCAGCAGAAGGGATAGTCGTGTAAGTACTGGTCGAGGAACAGCAGACAACCACTCTCCTTCAGTTGCCGGATGATCGCCTTGTCAGCATCTTTGACCCAGACACCTTCATGCTCGGGTACGACGTTGGTGAATTTGCCATCAGGCCCCACTGCGCACAGCAACTCGATTTTCGTTTCAAACCGCGCCTGTTCGTTGCTCAGCAGTTCATAGTCAACTTCGCCGAAGGCCGGCGCGATGTGCACCAGCCCCGAACCGCTATCGAGTGTCACAAAATCGGCAGCAACAATCCGCCAATAGAGCGGTTCTGTGGCGGCTGAACCAAGCAGCTTGCCCTCAGCGTCTTTGAGGGTGCGACTGTAATAATCCATCGGCGGCTGGTAACGTTTGCCAACCAGCTCCGCTCCCTTCATCGTCCGCTGCACCGTCCAAGTGCGTTTCATTTTGTCGGCCAACGCAGCCACCAGCGATTCTGCCACAATGAGCTGTTCACCACTCTCGGCGTCGAGACAACAGGCATAATCGATGTTGGGATGAACCGCGGCAAAGGTGTTGCTCGGCAATGTCCAGGGTGTCGTCGTCCACACGACCAGTGAGGTGTGTGGGTCGTCGAGCAGCGGAAACTTAACGAAGACACTGGGATCCGCGACTTGGCGGTACCCTTGCCCGACTTCACCGCTGGAAAGTGCAGTACCACCTTGAGCCCACCACCAAACGATCTTGTGACCGCGATAAAGTAGATCGCGGTCGAAAAGATTTTTCAGGGACCACCAGACGCTCTCGACGTAACTTTGGTGATAGGTCACATAAGCTTGGCTGAGATCGATCCAAAAACCGATACGTTCGGTCAGTCGCTCCCACTCCTGCATGTAGCGCCATACGCTCTGCTGGCACTTCTGAATAAACGGTTCGATTCCGTAACTCTCTATTTCGTCCTTGCCGTGAATACCCAGCTCTTTGCACACCTCCACTTCGACCGGCAAGCCGTGCGTGTCCCAGCCTGCTTTGCGTTCGCAGCGGTAGCCACGCATGGTGCGGTATCGCGGGAACAGGTCCTTGATGGCCCGCGTCAAGCAGTGGCCGGGGTGTGGCATGCCATTGGCCGTCGGCGGTCCTTCGTAGAAAACAAACGAAGGGGCAGCGGCGCGCTGCAACAGACTCTTGGCGTAGATCTGCTGTTCTTTCCAGAACTGAAGGATCTGTTCTTCTTGGACTGGAAAACGAATGTCGGTGCTGACAGCTTTAAACATCGTGCTACTAGCGTTACCTATGGCGGTTGGTTTCGGTCGCGAAAGCGGAGGTGCGGAATTGATATTGAACAGACTGGTTGATTGTAGGTTCGACCCAGTTTCGTCCGCGAGTGCCGCAATTTTCACCGTAGTTAGCGCCGAAACAAAGC
>JBBQRC010000242.1:0-7301 GCA_038215215.1 Pirellulales bacterium | reverse complement strand
TGAATCGGGTAAGCCAGTGTCTGCCCCGGCCTAACCGTTCCCACGGTCCACGCCAGTTGGTCACCGGTGATGGTGGCCTCGTCAGGCTTGCTCAGTACTTCTGCACCCTTGGGCAATGTCAAGTTGACGCGCACATTGCGGCTTTCCAGATCCCCCGTATTCTTTATCTTGGCTTCAAAGGTTGTCGCGGTGCCATGGTAAATTCGGTCCGCACCGGTCAACTCTGCGACAAGTTGCGATTGTTTGACAAGCACATCAATTTTTGCTTCACTTTGCAAATTACCTGTGGCTGTGGTATTTGCTTTGATATTGATCGTGCCTCTCTCGTGAAAGGTCAGTTCGACGTCAATCGATTGCTGTTCACCGGGCTTGATTTCACCGATCTCAGCCTCACTTGAACCGAAAGCTGCGGCCCCCAAGTTGACCTTAACGTTGTGTGCTGCCGCGTTGCCCGGATTTCGCACATTAATGCGATAACTGTTGGCTACACCGAACTCGACCTCAGATGGTCCCTCTAATGTCAATTCCAAGCGTGCTTGACGCACTTCAAAATGGGCTTCTCCCGACATCGGTACCAGTGTCCAATCCATCGCCACTGCAAAATTACGCGCCTGCTGGGCAATAATTTGAATGGGCGCAGTGGCGACACGCTGAGCCTCCAGGTCGTCGAACATCCACGAAAGCAAGGTCGCTCCGTCCGCTTGCTTCTCCGTTTGGAATTGTCCGTGAGAGGGTTTGCCAAGTTTAAAGCTAACATCTGCCGGTAGCTCAAGTCTTAAGATGATTCCATCCAGCTTGATCGAGTCTTGATTGCGAACCAACAATTGGTAATCCACTGGAGTTGCGATCGCTAAACTACCTGGCCCCTTTAGGAGCACTTGTATCCGCGGCGACTCCAAACTCATGTGCTCGTCGCTGGATATTTCCGTGCTATTGCCACGAATTGGATTAGCATTTGCCGGTGGCAGTCGGGGTTGTTCCTCCCGACCAGTGGCTGCTGACGATGCCGCAGCACTTTTATCTGCAAGCGCCGGCGGAAAGCTTGGAAGCGTAAAGCTCGTGTTGGATGGTGAGGACCCCGCGGGTGGTGCGGCAGGCGGAAGCAGCGGATAACTGGCCGGAGGATCACTCTTGGTGCTGCTCTTTCCGGCCACTTTTTGGGCTGGTACGCCAATCGTCTGCGCCACCTGCTCGACACGATCCGCAGTGCGCGAGTTGGCTACTGTGTTGGCTACTGTGTTGGCTTTACCCGCTGCCGTATCGCCAAGCGACGGATAGGTTGTTTCCGCCGTTGGCAGAGCCGGCTTAGGGGAGGCAGGAATGGATGGCGACACAGGCTTGGATGGTTGTGACGGAACCTGAGCTACATTCACCTGCGGGGCTTTAGCGGTGGTAGCCTTCGTTGTCGATTTTGCAGCGTCACTCTGCGGCGGAGAGGCGCTAGCACCTGGGAGCGGACGACGCGATACTTTCGGAGCACTGGCGATAGTTTCGACCGCCTTGATTGGAGCGGACTCGCCAGCAAACAACTTGGCTGCCGGAATGTCGTCTGCCACGTCATCAACCACGCCGTCGTATTTGGAGTTGGCTGTATAGACACGACCGTTGCCGCTACCTGAGCCTTTGCCTTCCGTCCGAAATCGGGCTTCCCTCGCCAAATTTGGGTTAGTTACCGGAATTCCCACGTCAGCGGAGCGATAAACAGATTGGGCTTGCGACTGCGCATTGCTGTTATAGCGATTGGGATTGGCGGCGCCATTACCGACCGGAATGCCTTGGTTCCTCATCGCACTGCTGGCATTCGGACCGCTTGCACTTTTTTTAGTATTATGAACCGGTGGCCTCGGCATATCCGATGGAAAGTTGGCCGCCGCTTCACCAGCTTGCGAACCGTTCTTCTTGCCTTCTGGCCGTTGCGTTTGAAAAGCTTCTTCGGTCAAAGACCGCAGTTGCTGTACAAACCCACCGCGGAATATTCGCGGTGGCTCTTGCGTCGGTTCCTGAGCGCTGAGACCACCCATGAACGCTGACGTAACTCCACATGCGAACGCTAGCTTCTGCGCCGGATTGCAAATGAAGTGCCGCGCAAATGAGCGCGGGCTTCGGTATAGAGTCGGCATCGCCAGCAACTCCTAAGGTAAACTGAAACACGTTCCCTGGTCGTATCGACTCTAACGATCGTATGGGTTGAGCCATTATGTCTATAAACCGGGAGATTCACGATAATCTGGAGAGCGATGGCAGAGTTTGACGACGGGGCGACGGTCGCTAACCAAAAGGTTCCGCTCTCTCAGCATCACCGGGAACAAGCCAACAGGCTGGTAGCGACTCGCCAGACAAGTAGCTCGCTTGCTAGCGTAGAAAGACAAATTGGAGCAGGCTGCTCAGGAGGAGCAATCTAGCTAACCGGCACCATGGCGTGGCCGAACGAGTTGTTGTGGTGACTGGGGGAAGTCGTTTCAACGATCCTGAGCCAAGCGCCGATGCTTGCGAAGGGACGCGACGCGTTACACACTTTGGCTGCCGCAGTGAAAGGATTCATTGTGCTCAGAAGATTTACCCTGCTCATAAGCAGGTCTGCGTTGGCAGTGCTGGTTGTCGTTGGTGCAGCACGCACGATCCATGCGGACGAGTCAAACCACCCCGTGCTAAACAGTTTCGGAAGATTCTGGGGTGTTGGTTGGAGTCACGGCTATCACTCGCCGACCGCCGATGGTCGATTCCAGGCTATCAAAGATCGTCATCCGGCAAGCATGTACGCGAGTTCTGCTTTAACGTACCCTTACCAGTCGAATTACGCATCGACACCATCTCTCCAAGGCTCGATGGTAAATCCTGTGGAGACTTGGCCCTATTTCGGCTCAGTTTCCCCTGAAGGCGCCGGGTCCTCTGAAGGCGCCGGCATGACAACTCCCATTATGCCCCCTACAAAAAAACTCACTCCGGCCAAGCCAGCAGAGCCGCCACCTGCATGGTTAAAGCCGTATCTCAGAGAAGGGCAAGATTCGAAAGCCTCGCCAGAACACTCGCTACCCAATGCTAGCCAAGATGACCCGAGGCGGGAGTCGAGTCCCAGTGATGTGCGCGACCAAGATCAGAATCGCGATGACGATCTATTATTACCGCAGACCAATCTGACGCCATTGCAGCGGTATTATCAAGCCAGACGCTATCAGGGGCTGCGGCAATGAAGTATCTCAAACCCAAGCCAGTTGCACAGCGACGATAAATGCGAGGTAACCTATCCGAAAAGACTCAGCCCAAGGCCGAAGCTTCGCTAGCTAGGCTGGAGTGCCACTTCCCAACTGCGCCAGGACTTGCAGAATGCCGTTAAGATGAGCCATACGTGGTCCGAAACGGTCCACGAACTCGCTGAGCATGAATTCTCCGTCCATCAGAGTCTCCTCGTTATCGGCGATTTCATTCGTCAGGTTTTCGAGGAATTCGGACTGAACTTTGGATAACGTTTCGGCTCCCCGACGACAGGCCTTCGCCAATCGCGGATTGGCATCCTTCCACTGTTGCAGCTCAGTCGAACGCTGCTTTTGAACATTTACCGTATTTTGAACCAATTGCTCCAGCAGTTGATTCTGCTTCTCTTGCGAAATCACCAATTGCCGCAACAGCGCAACCGTGGCAGCGGCGGCGTCACTCGGCACCGGCGGCCCTGCCGGATTCGGTTCAGCCGAAACATCGATACGGAAAACAGGCGAATATTGGGAAGGGTCGTGGGCCACTGTTTCGTCTCCACAGGAGTGAGCCATCGCAGGTAATAGACTTAGTATAGTCGCTTCCCGATTTGAGTCGAGCAACTTACATGCGGCAAGTTGGAGAAAGCAGGAAAGTGGCGGGATCAATTGTATAGCCGACAAGAGTGTTAAAGTCGGCATGATGGGATTTCCGAATGGAACAATGATACCCGGTGCTCTTTCCAGTTACCCTTCGCGCAAATTACCCGTCTCGTTAGCGGGGAGACTGCGTCTACGAGAAGTTTGACCCATTTGAATGTCAAGCACCGCTAGCAATCAGGAAGCATCGCAGTAGTATGTCGAGCAGTTCGAAATCATTGCTTACATTGGGCTTTATTACCGTTCGCCATCACGTCGAGCATGGATACTTCGGCGGGTACCTAATCGTCAATCAACTTGCCAGACCACTCGAGTTCCATTGCACACTGGCGGTAAAACCGAGCCGCGCCCAATCGCTGCTCTACGGTCAAACCTTGGATGAGTTCATCTGTGGCGAGCAGATTTCCAAAGCACTAGTGGCCAAAGCCAAGCTTAAGCCAACGCTCTTGTTGACGAACTGCGACGCTGTCCTTGCGTTCGAACATGTGGGGGATGAACCTATCCTCTTGATCCAAGGCGCCGAATGCGCCGAGAACACAGCACATCTCCGCATCCCGACTTCAACTTCGGTGCACTCGGAAGTAATGAAACTAGGTACAGTCAGTTTTTGTGGCACCCAATCCACTAAGGCGTCTGTTCAGTTAGTTGAAGACCTCGTATCCAAGCTGGCCCCGAATTTCGACTTGTCTGAGCCGTTTCAGCGAATCGCCGAAGCGCTACTGGAGGCTCATCCCATTGTGAGGGCAGCGTAGTCGCGATGGTATCATCCCAACACGATAGTCTCCAAAACGAGTCTCACTGGGCAGGTATTCAATTTGCCCCAGCCCTTGTGAGCTTGAACGTTGCTCCCCCGGCCGAATTCTTGGCAACCGGCTGGCAAGGGCAACTCGATCGCCCGACAAACGTCGAGTTTCAAGTTCAGGCGAATGAAACCCACGAAATCACCGTGGTCCCCATCCGCTTGCAATTTAAATTGCCCCAGACCATCGGATTTTCATTCCCAGAATCGCTGGACTTTGCATCGACCACCCAACCGACTAACTCGCCGACCACTCAACCGACTAATTCGCCGGACAATCCGCCGACCAATTCGCCGGACGGGTCAGCCGCGGTCACCGAGAACGCAGCTCCGGTCCAAACTGCCGCAGTGGGTGAGCAGGCGGCGCTGCAGCCTTCAACCATATCGCCTGCCAGTCCATCGGGGGAACGTGGTGGCGCCACGCGTACGCGCATCGTCCCACCGCGAGATCTCATTAAACTGGAAGACCGACTGTACTTCGTCCTGCAGCCGCCGCTCGAAACACTCGTCTCCTCGGCGCGGCTTGATTTCCCGTTCCCCCCCTTTCCCTACCAGTTCGAGGGCATCGCCTTTCTCTTCCCACGCGAAGCCGCGATTTTGGCGGACGAAATGGGGTTGGGAAAAACGATGCAAGCCATCACCACGGTGCGCATGCTGCTTCTGTCCAGTCAATTGCGCAATGTGCTGCTAATTTGCCCCAAGCCGCTAGTTACCAACTGGGTCCGAGAGTTTCGGCAGTGGGCCCCAGAGATTCCCGTTGTCGTTATCGAAGGGGACCAAGCCAAGCGGCAATACATCTGGGGGCAACGCAATATTCCCGTGCGTATCGCCAACTACGAACTGCTGATGCGCGATAAAGCTTTGCTGGATATTCCCGACTGCCACTTTGACTTGGTCATCCTGGACGAAGCTCAACGCATCAAGAATCGAAATAGTACCACTGCCGAAATCGTGCGTGCTCTCCCACGCACACGCTCGTGGGCCCTCACGGGTACGCCCATTGAGAACTCGGTTGAAGATCTAGTAAACATCTTCGAATTCTTACAGCCGGGCTATCTCCGCAGCGATATGTCGCTAAAGGCCATCAGCCAAGCCACCCGCGATTTCATTATTCGTCGCACCAAGGACAAAGTGCTGACCGAAATGCCACCGAAGATGTTTCGCGACGAGGAACTTGAGCTCACCGCCCCGCAGCTGGAAAGCTATCACGCTGCCGAGGACGAAGGGGTGGTGCAACTGTCCGAGATGGGTGAGCTCCTGACCATCCAACATGTCTTCGAACTCGTGCTGCGTTTGAAGCAAATCTGCAACTTCGACCCTGTGACCGGCGCGAGCTGTAAACTAGAGCGACTAGAGGCCGACATGGAAGAGATCGCCGCTAGCGGACAGAAAGCCATCGTCTTCAGTCAGTGGGTCGAGTCGTTGGATAAGATTGCCGAGCCTTTGGCGCGTTTCGGACCGCTGCAATACCACGGCCGCGTCCCCACCAACAAACGCGACGCCGTGCTAGCTCAATTCAAACAGGATCCAACTAAGCACGTGATCCTCATGAGTTATGGAGCGGGAAGCGTGGGGCTCAATTTGCAATTTTGCCATTACGTCTTTTTGTTCGATCGGTGGTGGAACCCGGCGGTCGAAGACCAAGCCGTTAATCGTGCGCATCGCATCGGAGTCACCGGTCCTGTCACAGTAACCCGCATGATGGCAGCCAACACGATTGAACAACGTATTCACGAAGTTCTGCAACAAAAGCGCGAGTTGTTCAATCAACTCTTTGCGGAAAATTCTGGCCCGCAGAGTGCAGGCTTAAGCGCCGATCAAATTTTTGGGCTCTTCAACCTCAAGCCGCCCAAAGTCCCGAGCGCCAAAAAAACTGCCGCGTAAGCCGCAGCCACTCGTCTTCCTTTCTGGGCTGGCCCATCTGATCTAGCCAAGCAAAACGGGATTCTCTTGTTTTGTGTGGCACTGGCTTGCCAGTGTTTATTGAGGGTTAGCAGCTTGCCCGTCGATTCCGCTTCCTACCGGTCTGACTACCACTTTAGGGTGGCATTTGCTGAGCTAGCAATGCTGGCCCTGTGGCTGGGCAGAGATTTCTGAAGAATTTGGCCTCACGGAATCTAGCCAAGTTGGTTCTTCAGGGTTCCAAGTCGTCGAGCGAATCTTAGAATAACGCCGTGGCAAGAACCGCAAACGAAAAATTAAAGAATTCAGCGTGACAAAGCATTCGGACGGCGGCCTTGGACAAGTAGGGGTCCAATCGTGGTAGAGCAGACGAAATCCGAGGCGATGCAAGTGCTGTTCCGGCGGGCTTTGAATGGCGACCAAGCGAGTCTTGACCAGTTGTTAGCCGGCTACGGAGGTTATTTGAATTTCCTGGCACGCGCGCAGTTGGACAAACGCATTCAGCATCGCGTTAGCCCCTCGGATATTGTCCAGGAAACGCTGCTGGAGGCCCACCGCGACTTTGGCGATTTCCATGGCGAGAGGATCGATCAATTCACTCGTTGGTTGCGTCGGGTATTGGTTCACAATATTAGCCATGCAGTAGGAATTCACGTGTTGGCAGCCAAACGTAGCATTCGCAGCGAGCAGCCATTTGGCGAGTTGTCGGCCGCGGTCGATCAAGCGCATCAACGTCTGTCGGCGTTCACTTC